>NZ_CP026268.1:0-40564 GCF_003071665.1 Aminobacter sp. MSH1
CGGCGTGCATTGATTGCGTCGCGCTCGGCACCATCGAAGGTGAAAAATGCCTTCATCTCGAAGTCGCTGATATCGCGGGGGAGCCCACGCATCCCCAAAAACGTTGTGTGCCAACCCTGCATCGTGAACCTCAAAAGTGGGAGGCCACCATACCCGTTTACAAAGCGAACAGGAAAGTCAATGAAATCAACGGTCTACCCAGACCACCCCCGCGCCAGTGCTAGCTTTGCGTACCGTCACTTATTGCACTGAAAACGAGGAGACCCCGAAATGGCGATGCGAGATCCAGGCGGGCAGGGCGGCCGCCATCGTCGGAACTGGCGATGGTCGACCGCGCCGGCGTGCATCGCCGGAAATGGCGATGCTGCAGCTCGACGTGCGCGGGCCTGGTGGCATCGTCGGATGCGGCGATGCTCGAGCAAAAAAAAGCCGCCTCGGGGTGCGAGGCGGCGATGACTGCCGGCGGCCAGGGAGGGAGGAAACCGCGCGTGTGGTTGCAGCCCTCCGGGACTTTAGCCGATGCGTGCCGCGCGGCGCGGGCGTTCCGGCTGCTGCTGTTGCTTCTCCGCACGCTCCTGGCGCTGCTCCTGCTGCTGTCGGCGGCCTTCCTCGATCAGCACCTGGCCCACGGCTGCGCCGACCTGGCGCTTGAGGCCGTCGCGGCCCAGCTCGCTCTTGTTCGCCAGGTCGTTGAAGTCGGTGAAGCCCTTGGGGTTCGCCTGCTGCTCGCCCGGCGCGAAGATCGGGAAGATGGCCTTGCCGCCTACGGCCTTCGCGGCTTCCTCGGCCTTGGCGCGGCCGGGGTTGTGGCCGCGCTCGATCTCCTGGGCCTTGTCGTCGTCGCCGGCGATCACGATGGGCTTGTCGGGGAACTTCTCGCGCAGGGCGCGGGCCACGTGCGGCAGGTTGCCCGAGTCGAACGCGGCCACGGTGGCATGCCCCAGCCCTTCGGCCAGGCTCGCGGCCGTGGCATAGCCCTCGGCGATCACCAGCGCCGGCGCTGCGGCCAGCGCATCCATGCCGCCGACCGGGTGGAAGCATCCTTCCTTCTTGCTGTCCTTGGCGAACCGCTTGGTGCCGTCCTCCTGGATGTACTGCATCGTCCACTGCTTGCCGTCCACGTCGAAGGCGGGGATGTAGGTTTTCTGGCCCTCGCGGTCGGTGAACACGCCGGCGTGGGCCTCGATGCCCTTGGCTTGCAGGTAGGGCGTCGGCTGCTCGACCGGCACCAGGTCGGGCATCTGGCGGCCGACGCGCTGCGCGGTGGCTTCCTGGAGCTTGTCTTGCTCGGCGGCACGCTGGGCCAGCTTCTCGGCCGCCTCGGCCTGGAGCTTGGCCTTCTCCTGGTCGCTCAAGGCGTAGCCCTTGCTCTTCCAGGTAATGTCCGTGCCGGTCTTGTTGTTGATGATCCGGCCGGCCGGGTGGCCGTCCAGGTGGCCGACATAGAAGCCATCGAGCGTGCCCTTCTTGCCGCCCTCGACCGGCACGCGATGCCGCTTGCCGTCCATGATCGGGTGATCGCCCTGGGCGTTGCTGCCGGTGAACAGGCCGGCGCTGCGCATGGCCTCGGCGAACTCTTCCCTTGGCGTCATCGCTGGCCCCTGCTGGGCCTGCACGTTCTCGGGCTTCCACTGTTCCAGCTTCGCCATGTCGGCGCGAGGGCCGGCATACCAGGACTTCGCGGCCTTGTCCCAAAGCGCGCCGGCGGCCTTGGCGGCGTTGCGCTGCTCGTAGGGCACGGCAAGGTACTGCCGGGCCTGCTGGACGGCCTGTGCGGCCTTCTGGCCGCCGTCCTGGGCCTCGGGTGCCTGCTGGGTCGGCTTGGCCTCTACGGCCGGCGTAGCGGCTCCCTGCGACCATTTGGCGAAGGGGGCCGCATCCACTCCCGCCGGCACGTACCAGGACTGTTCCTTGCGATCCCAGCGCGCTCCGAGCTGCTTGGCCTCGTCCTTCTCTTTGAACGGCACGCTGATGTACTGCCGTTCGGTTGCCTGGCTGGCCTGGGCCGGCTGCTGGTCGGCCGCAGCCACGCGCTGTTCCTGCGGTGCCTGGTGCTCCACGGAGTCGCCGCGCTCGTCATCGACCCGCTGGGAGTTCTTGGCTTCCTCGGCCGCGACGAACGCTTTGGCCTCCAGCGCCTTCCGGGCTTCTTTAGCCGCTGAAATGTCCTCGTCGGTGCTGTTCGGGTCGCGGCGGACGCGATCCTCTTGCACGCGGGCAAGCCGGGTCGCCTTCTCGTACTCGTCCGTCTGCGAATTGGCGTCGATCAGCGCCAGGCGGTCGGCCAGCTCGTCGGCCTCGCCCAGCGTGCGGGTGGCGGTGAGGTAGGCAAAGGCATCCTCGCCGAACTGCGCTTCGCCCTTCCGGGCGTACAGGTGGTACGCCTCCGGCGTCTCCGTGGCCAGGTCGGCGGCCCGCGTCTCGCCGTCACGCTCGACCACGCCGACAACCCGCACTTCACCCGTCCAGTCGTGGGGCAGGGGGAAGCCCAGCGCATCGTCGGCCGCCAGGTGGAAGGCTTGGCGGTCGCGCTCGCGTGAATTGGTGTTGCCGGTTGCCAGGTCAAGCCGCGTTGCAGCGACTACGGCATCCGGCCGGCGCTCTTCGACCAGGTGATCTATTGCGTCGTTGATCTTCGCTTCCAGCGGCTCCAGGTCGTAGGGCAGCTCGTGCCGCGTCCAGAACTCGTTTTGCGTGTTCATCGGCTGCATGCGATCCAGCACGTCCAGGGCGCGGTCGATCTGCTCCAGGGTCGCGCCTTCGAGCGCACGGCCCACCGTGCCCAGCTCGACGTGCTTCAACATCCAGGCTTCGGCCTGGTCGGTCTGCTGGGGTACTTGCATCGTGGCCTCCTGACTCGCAACGGTTTGACGGGCATCGCGCACGGCCTCACGCCAGGCGTTCGACGCGGCCACGAAGGCATCGCCGGCCTTCTGCACGGCCTCATCGTCGTGCTGGGTCTTGTAGCGGGCATCGCCGGCGTTGTTCTCGCCATAGGCGCGCACCAGCTCGCGCTGGAAAGCATCGTCGGCAGCCTTCATGGCCTCGTGCTGCTCGGCCGTGCGTTCGGCCACGGACAAGGGCTTTGCCTCTTGCTCCTGGGCCAGCGCCGGCAGGGCCAGCAGTTGATCGGGCGCGTAGCTCTCCAGCTCGGCCAGGCTTCTGACCTGGTGCGGTTGTTCGTCTTGTTCGTGGAAGGCAAAGATGCGCTCGCCATCCGCCCACCGCGATTGCGCGTCCAGGTGAGAAACGATCTCCTGGCCGTGCTCGCGCAGCTCATCATTGAGCTGCTGGGCCTCGGCCTGCTGCGAGGCGATGCTGTAGATCGGCTCCAGGCCGTTCTTGACGCGCCGCTCGTCGGCGTACTGCTCGGCCTTGGCGTTGATCTGGCGGGCGATCTCTTCCGGCTTCTGGTCGCGGCCATCGGCATCGCCGATCACCTGGTCGCCCAGCTTCAACGTGACGTAGCGCCGGCGCTCGGCGTCGTCGTGGTAGCCGGCCGACAAGCGCCGCTCGCCGTTCGGGGTGGTCATGGTGCCCAGCGGCCCGACACCTTCAAAGGTGCGATGGACGGAATCCACACGGCCAGGCTCTTGCAAGCCGCTGTAGGCAACCTCCCAGCCGTGTTTTTCGACCAGGGCCTGGAGCGTCAAATCGGAGTAGTGCTGCTCGGGCTGCTGCACCTGGGCCTGCTCTTGTTCCTGAACCTGCTTCTGCTCGAAGGCCAGCACGTAGTCGTGAATCTTCTCGGCGTCGGCAGCGGCGCGGAACACTTCCAGCGGCTCGTCTTGCAGGGCCTTGATCCAGGAACCGACATAGGCGGCGTGCTGGCCCGGATCGTGGCCGATGCCCAGCTCGTCGCCGACGATCATGGAAGCGATCTCGGCGCGCAGCTCTTCCTTGGCGTACCCCTCGGAACCGAAGGGATGGGCCAGGTCGCGGTCAAGGCGGGACGGGTGGCCCGTCCAGTGGCCCAGCTCATGCAGGGCGGTCGCGTAGTAGTTGTCGGCGGTGGGGAACTGGCCCCGGTCGGGAAGGTGGATGCTGTCGGTCGCGGGCCGGTAGAACGCGCGATCACCAGGCGCGTGCGTGATCGACGCACCGGACGCTTTCAGGATGTGCTCGGCGCGCTCGACGGCGCTCCAGGTCTGTTCCTTCTTCTGGATCGGCGGCAGGCCGTCGATCTGCTCGGCGTTGAACACCGTGGCGAAGAACACGCGCGGGCGTTCGAGCTGCACGGTTTCCTTGACCGGCTCGCCCTTCGCGTTGAGAACGGGCCGGCCGCTCTCATCGACCTTGTTCTGTTCCTCGCTGAACTTCCAGTATTGGACAGGCGTTCCCTTCTCGCCCTTGCGAACCTGCGCGCCCACGGCGGCGGCCTGCTTGTAGGTCATCCAACGGCCATCGCTGCGGCCCTGGGCCATCAAGTGAATGGCGTTGATGCCCTTGTACCGCTTGCCGGTGGTCGGGTTCATCGGCAGGTAGGCGTTCGGCTCGCCAGGCTCCCACGGCCGTTGCCACGGCGCGGTGCCTGCCTTGAGCTGCTCGATCAGTTTTTCGGCAACGACTTCATGAAATGGCTTCTTGGGTTCCATTGCTTCATCCCTTCGGAATAGTTCGTTGATCTGCGGAAAGGTCTGCTGCGTCCTGGAACGGTCGTGAAGGCCATCCGCGACCATGCACACGATGTTGTGCAGGTCGGCGACTTGCATGGGCCGCACGCGGGCGATGCAGGTTTCCATGAATGACTGCTGGCCGCGCTCCAGCACCTGGGCCTGGCCCGCGTGCTGGCCGGGCGCGATGCTTTCGCAATGCAGCGCCCAAACCTCTTCCGCGCGCACGTCCATCGAAGCGCCGGCATAGCGGCGGTTGATGTCCTCCCAGCGTGGTTTCAGGCTCGGTTCCTCGCGGGCGGCGATCAGGCCGTCCAGCAGGGCGCGTTTCTCGGCCGGCTTGAAGGTGTTGGCCCCGTAGTGGCCCAGCACTTCATGCCGCAGCGTCAGCACCAGGTCGGCGGCGTCGTCCATGTTCGCCAGGGGCACGTCCACGCGGCCACGGTAGGCCCGGCCGTTGTGGATCGTCTCCTTCGGGACATAGCCGCCCTTGAGGTCTGCCGGGACTTCTGCTGCCCGGTGGCCGTACAGCTCGCCGGTGTTGTCGCGGAACCGATAGGCCAGCTCCAGCGCGCCGGGATAGTCTCGGACGAACGCCAGGGTGACGGCTTGCGCCTCGGCCTGGTTGATCGGCATGGGTTAGCCCTCCTGCGCCTTCTTGCGCGCGATGGCCTCGTCCAGCGATTCGCCCGGCTTCCAGTCGTACAGCTCGCGGATGTTGGTCGTATTGACGAAGGGCGGAAGGTCGTCGCTCGGGCCGCCTTCGGTGATGAAGGCCGGGGCCTGGTCGTCGCCCTGCGAGGCCAGGGCCGCCAGGTCGTCGCCGCTCTCTGCGGCGTCCTGCTCGCTCAATGCGTCCTCCACGAACGCGCCGGCGCGCTCGGCTTCCTCGGGGTCGAACTCGGCCTGGTAGCCGGGCGTCGCCGCGTCGGCCAGCTTCTCGCGCAGCGCGCCGGCGGCGGCCGCGTTGTCGTCAATGGCGGGCAGCTCGGGCAGCACGTCATCGGCCTGGGTGGTGTTTTGCTGGTTCATGGTCATGCTCCTTCGTCTTGGTGGTTACTCGGCTGGGCCATTGCGGCCCTTGCTGTAGTCGGGCCGGCCTTTCAGGTCGGGATAGGTCTGCTTGCACGTGGGGAAGTTGCTGCATCCCCACCAGAATTGCCCCTTGCGCTTGGCCGGCCTGCGCGACAAGCCATTGCCGCAAGCCATGCACTTGTGCAGGGACGAAACCGGCGTGGCTTCCTTGCCGCCGGCGATGCTCACGGCTCCGCTGTTGGCCTTCGCCACCTGGTCGCGGATGAACGCCTCTTGCTTCGTAATGAAGGCGTCCAGGGCCGCCGTGCCCAGCTCGACGCCCTTCAACATGCGTTCGTAAAGGGCGGTCAGCACCGGGCTTCGCACCACCTCGGGCAGCGCGTCGATGACGCTGCGGCCCAGCGTCGTGCTGACGATCTGCTTGCCCTTGGTTTCCAGGAACTCGCGGCGTTTCAGCTCGGAAATGATGGATGCGCGCGTGGCGGACGTGCCGATGCCATCGCCTTCGCGCAGCATCTTCTTGTGCTCCGGGTCGCTCACGAACTTGTGGATGTTCTCCATCGCGCGAATCAGCGTGCCCTCGGTGAAGCGCGCCGGCGGCTTGGTTTTCGCATCGCGTCGGGTGGCCTCGGTGCAGGTCACACCGTCGCCTTGCTTCATCGGTGGCAGGGTCTGCGCGCCGTTCTCGTCGTCGCCTTCCTTGGCGTCCTCTTCGTCGGCCTGCTCGAACACGTCACGCCAGCCGTTGCGCGTGACCACCTTGCCGGACGCGGCGAAGTTCTCGCCGGCGATCTCCACGCCGACCGTGGTTTGCATGTACTCGTGCAGCGGGTAGAACTGCGCCAGGTAGGCGCGGACGATCAGCTCGTAGATGTTGCGCTCGCGCTCGCTCAAGCCGGCCTTGCTGCCTTTCTGCATGGTCGGCACGATGCCGTGGTGGGCGGTGATCTTCGAGTCGTCCCACGTCTTGGACTTGATGCGCGGGTCGGCAGCATCGACCAGGCCGGCCAGCTCGGGGTTCACGTGCTTGACGGCCTCCAGGACGCGCGGCGCGTCGGCGTGCTGCGACTCCGGCAGGTAGGCGCAGTCGGTGCGCGGGTAGCTGGTCAGCTTGTGCGTCTCGTAGAGCGCCTGGCAGGTGTTCAGCACGTCCTCGGCGCTGTACCCGTAGCGCGCGGACGCCAGCGCGGTAATGTCGGACAGCGCGAAGGCCAGCGGCTGGTTCTTCTTCTTGGCTTCCTGCTTGTAGGTGGCGATGGTGCCCGGCTGGCCCTTGACGGCGGCCACCAGGGCATCCGCGACGGCGGTATCAACAAGGCGGCCTTCGCTGTCCAGGCCGGCTTGATCTTCCTTCGCTTTCCAGGCGGCGGCGAAGCTGCCGCCGGCGTGCTCGACCACGGCCTTGATGGTGTGGTACGGCACCGGCTTGAACGCCTCGATCTCGCGGTCGCGGCCGACAACAAGCGCGAGCGTCGGGGTCTGCACGCGGCCCACGGTCAGCAGGGCGCGCGAACCGCCGCGCTGCGCCCGCAGGGTGTAGGCGCGACTTAGGTTCATGCCGATCAGCCAGTCGGCCCGCTGCCGCCCGCGTGCGGCATCGGCCCAGCCCTTGTACGTGGTGTTTTCCTTCAAGGCGGCCAGGCCGCGCTTGACGGAAACCGAATCCTGGGCAGACACCCAAAAGCGGCGCGCCGGCTTGCTGCTCTTGAAGTGCTCCAGCACTTCATCGACCAGCAACTGGCCTTCACGGTCGGGGTCGCCGGCGTTGACGATCTCCTTGGCTTCTTTCAGCAGCTTGCCGATCACGGCGAGCTGCTTCTTGGCATCGTCCTTCGGGTGAAGAACCCACGTCTGCGGGATGATGGGCAGCTCATCGACGCGCCATAGCTTCTTGCCTGATTTGCCGGTCGGCACGTCATCGGGCGTGTACTCGTCCGGGTCGGCCTGCTCCAGCATGTGCCCAAAGCACCAGGTCACTTTGTCGCCGCCGCACTCGATGAAGCCGTCGCCCTTGCCGGTGATGCCCAGCTCGCCGGCGATGGCTTTTGCGACGGATGGTTTTTCCGCGATGAACAGTCGCATGGTGGTTTCCTCCCCTACCAGGTGATGACCGGACGGATCACGGTCTGAACTTGAGAACGATTGATCGGGCCGAAGTAGCGGCCGTCGAAAGACGTGTCGCTCACGTCCGACATAAGCAGCAGCTCGGCATTGCCCAGCGTGTAGGTGCTGGCCTGGAAGCGCGGCAAGGGCCGACCGGACTTGTCGGCCTGGATGGGCTTGCTATGTGGCAGCAGCTCGCCATTGACGCGCACGCCGTCATCGGCCACCGATACGGCATCGTCTTTAGCGGCTAAAACGCGCTTCATCATGTAGCCGTAGTCGCCTGGGCAGAACCCGGCCCCGATGTAGCCCCTTTCCTTGGCGTCATCGAACACGCCGACCTTCGGCGGGCACCAAAGCACGTAAGCGCCCCGCTCCACCGGCGCGCTGCTCGTCCAGTACAGGCCGACCGGAATGCTCTTGGTGGTGTTGATGCGGGCACCGGCGGCATAGCTGCCGGCGGCCAGCACCAGGGCGGCCAGGCCGGCGACGGCTACGCCTTTCGTGATGCGTTTCAGGATGCGGCTCATATCGTGATGCCCTCCCCTGCCTCGACAACCTGGCGCAGCCGGTCGGTGGCCTTCGGCGCGGGGATCGAGGCCCGCGCCTGAAACACCGGGTCTTTGAAGTACAGCGGCTGCTTGCCGTAGATGGCGGGGTAGCCCGCGACGTAGATCACCATGTCGCCGGCTTCCTCGATCTCGCCCTTGTCGTTCTTCTTCGGCCCCGGCATCCGCAGGCATTCATCGGGCGTCAGCAAGGGGCGCTGCACTTCCTGGTAGGTGCGCGACACCTGGCCCAGCATCGCCGCCGTGCGGCGGCCGCTGGTCGTGATCTGCTCCTTCACCACGGTGGTCTGCCCGGTCAGTCGGGACAGGTGTTCGGCTGTCTCGACGCGGTTGGGCGGGTAGGCGTTCTGCACGTGGCAGTTCGACGTGATGCTTTCGTCGTGGCCGTAGCCCGTCTCGCGGCTTCGGAGCTGGTTAATGTCCTGGCAAATCAGGTAGCACTTGATGCCGTAGCCGGCGACGAAGGCCAGCGACTCTTGCATGATTTCGAGCTTCCCGAGGCTCGGGAACTCGTCCAGCATCATCAGCAGCCGGTGCTTGTAGTGGGCCACCGGCCGGCCGTTCTCGAAGTCCATCTTGTCGGCCAGCAGGCGCACGATCATGTTCACCATGACGCGCACCAGCGGCCGCAGGCGGGCCTTGTCGTTGGGCTGCGTGACGATGTACAGGCTCACCGGGTCGTCGGAGTGCATCAGGTCTTTGATGCGGAAGTCCGACCGGCTCACGCTGCGCGCCACCACTGGATCGCGGTACAGGGCCAAATAGGATTTGGCCGTGGACAGCACCGATCCGGCTTCTTCCTCTGGCCGATCCATCATGTCGCGGGCGGCCGATCCGATGGCGTGGTGGTTCTGACCGTCCACGTGCCCGTAGGTGGTCATTTCCATCCATAGCTCGCCAATGTCCCGGTTCGGGTCGGCCAGCATGGCATCGACCGATGGCAGCGTGGCCGTGCCGCCGTCGTTCCTGGCCTTGTAGAGCGCGTGCAGGATGACGCCGACCAGGAGCGCGAAGGCGGTCTTTTGCCAGTGGGAATCCAGGCCCTTGCCGTCCGGGTCAACTATCAAAGTTGCTAGGTTCTGCACGTCGCCGACTTCGGCCTCGGTGCCGACGCGGATTTCGTCCAGCGGGTTCCAGCACACGCCGCCCGAGCTGCTGGCCGGCTCGAAGCGCAGCACCTTGTTCTTCGCGTGCTTCTGCCGCCAGCCGGCGGTCAGCGCCCACAACTCGCCCTTCAAGTCGGTGATGACGCTGCTTGCGCCCCACGAAAGCAGCGTCGGCACCACCAGGCCGACGCCCTTGCCGCTTCGCGTCGGCGCGTAGGTCAGCACGTGCTCGGGGCCGCTGTGCCGCAGGTAGTAGAAATTGCCGTCCTTGTCCTGCCAGCCGCCGACATAGACGCCGGTGGCGGTGGGTGCGTCCTTGCCGGTCACGATCTCCAGGACGTTCCGCTCGCGCGGCAGCAGGCCGGCCGCCTGAATGTCCTTCTTTTCGGCCCAGCGGGCCGAACCGTGCAGGTATTCGTTCGCCTTCGAGCTGTTGGACGTGACGACTTTCGCCACGGCCACACCCAGCAGGCCCACGGTGGCAGTCACCATGCCGATGCTGCCGGCCCGCATGATCTCGTCGGGGTACTGGCTGTACCACTTCGCCGACCAGTTCAGGATCGACCAGGGCGCGTACACGTGCCCGAGGTTGGCCCCGAGGCTCGCGTGATACTGGAACGTGTAGGCGAAGAACTGTGTCGCGGCCTGGAGGCCGCCGACCAGGGACACCCCGCCGAGGATCGGCAGCAACTTGCTGGGCTTCGGCTTCGCGCTGCGAACCTGCGGCCCCACGGCGTTGTTCATCTTTATTTTCATCTACTCCTACCTTTCGACGTTTTGATGGAGCCTTTTGGCGTGATCGTCACGGCATCGCCGACCGCGATGCGCGACATGCGCCGGGCCGTGGCCTGGTCAATGGGCATCACCATGACCTCATCGCCTCGTTTCAACAGGGCCAGCGCCTGGCCCTCGATGTTGCGGACACCCTCGAAAGCAAGGCCACCTTCACCGGCAGTATATCGCGCGTGCTTCGGTATATCGAAACCTTTCGAGCGTTTCGACTCGCGTTCGGCGATGTATTTATCCGCCGCCGCGAGGCCCGGCGGGGCCGCTGCTACTCCTGATCCTGGCCGAGAAATATCCCGTCGCAGTTGGTGATCTGGTTGGGTTCCTTGCTGCTCCAGGTGACGAGGAACATCACGCGGCAATAGCACTTCACTTCCGCCGGCGATGCGAACCACACCGAGTTGGGACAGTGTTCGCAAACGGTGCTGGCTTTGGGGCGGCGGGACTCGTCCAATGCGTCCAATGTCGGGCTTCCGGTGGACGGCTCCGGCGTGAACGCCGGCGGTGCCGGCTCGCCCGCCACCTGGTCGCCCGAAGCCTGCTCGGGCGACGGCGATGGGTCGGGCAGCGTCGTCGTGGGTAGCGGCGCGCTGTCCAGGGCCGCCAGGGCCGCGTCCAGCTCGTCCTCGATGCTCTGCGGGTCGCTGGTCGGCTCGCTCGGTTCGGTCGGGTCGCTCATGGGTGTTCTCCTTCTTCAATAGCGCAAGCCGCCGGCTCTCCAGGGCCGGATCGGCGAACGTGATGGGTAGCTGGGAATCAACGGCCGCGCGAATGATCTGCGCCTGAAACTGCGTGGTGCCGTTGACGGTGATGCGGCTGCCGTAGCGTTCCATCGCCAGCCGTAGAGCTTCTTGCAAGCCCTCGCGCGTGGCCTCGCGCGAGACTTGCAGCTTGTCGCCATCGTCCCGAACGGCCGTCAGGCCGGCGCGGAAGATGATGGTGCCCTTCTTGGTGATGTTGTCCGTCACCGGGGCATGGCCGGGGCGCGGATCGCCCCGGCCCTGGATGGTGTTGCCTTTCAAGCCCTGCGCCGCCTCGCGGGCGCGCAGGGCGGTCAACGCCTCCGCGTTGCCGTGGGTCGCTTCCTTCTTGAGCCAGTCGGCCCACGTGCGGCGGCTGTGGCTGTCGTAGAGGGCCTGGCGGTCTTGCTGGTACTGCTTGTTGATCGCCTGGATTTCGTCGCGCAGGGCCTTGCTGGCCTGGGCATACAGCAGCTTCTTGTTCGGGCCGCTCTCGCCGATCACCTTGATCGTCGCGCGGCGCAGGCGGCCGGAACGCTTCGCGGCCTCGACCAGCCGATCCTTGCGCCGGCGGGCCTGCTCCAGCGCCTGCCCACGTGTCGCGGTCAAGGTCTGCTGCTCGGCCTTGTACCGGGCGTACAGCTCGACCGTGTTCACGCGCAAGCGGATCGGGTCTTTCTGGTACTGCCGCTTCGCTTTGGTTCGTGTCTGCCGTTCGGGCGAAGCCTCGAACGGGCCAAGCCGCGCCTCCAGCTTCGGCTTGGAAAGGTCGCGGGCTAGGGTGCTCGCCTTGACCATCGTTCCGTCGCCGGCCTCGATCACCAGGCCGTTCGCACGCTCGCGCAGTTCCAGGCCGTTGTCGCGCATGACCTGGTGCAGCTCCTGCCAGGACTGCGCGCCCTTGATCTCGTCCAGGCATTCCCGCTTGATCCAGCCGACCAGGCTTTCCACGCCCGCGTGCTGCTCCATGTCGGCCGCCCTGCCCTCGGCACCGCGCTGGCGTGGTTCGTGGTTGTCCCGCTCCAGCCCGTAGTCGCGCTCCAGGGCCGTGCAAAGCTCGGCCAGCGCCCGATGCGAGTAGTACGGCTCGTGCATCGTGTTCCGGGTCGGGTGAATCTTGTTGATGGCGATGTGGATGTGCAGGTTGTCGGTGTCGTTGTGAACGGCACTGACGCGCTGGTGTTCGCCGTAACCCAGCCCGGCGCAGATACGTTCCTCAATCGCCCGCAGGGTGTCGGCGCTGGGCTGCTCGCCGGCCCGGAAGCTGACGATCAGGTGATAGGTCTTGTCGCCCTTGGCCCGCGTGTTCGTGTGCTGGGTCGCCAGAACCTCGGTGATGGCGTCCTGCACGGACACGGCATCGCAGTTCGTGATCTGCACCTGGCCCAGCCGGTGATCCTTGCTCTGCGCGTCGGTGACGTAGTTCACCAGGCCGGCGAAGTCGGACTTGCCCAGCGAGCGCATGGGTACGTGCTTGGCGATCATCGGCCAGCCCCTGGCTTTTTAGCCGCTAAAAAGCTCAAGGCTCGGCCCTCGGCTGCACCACGGACTTCATGAGTCGGCTCATTTCGTCCTGGGTGGCTTCGATCCGGCCCAGCAGGGCAAGGATCGTGGCGTCTCCGAAGCGGGCCGTGCGCGGGTCGTCGGTGAGCCATAGCTTGAGCAAACCGCCCAGCCGGCCGAGGTCGCCATTCACCCGCACCAGCTCGCGCACGTACTCGTAATCCATGACGCCCCTGATCTGGTAGCCCTGGCCCACGTCGCGCAGGTAGCGCGCCACGCTGACCCCGGCCCTCTTGGCGTTCGCCTCGATCTGTTCCTTCTCGTCGGGGAACACCGGCACCCGTAGGTGCTGCCGCCGCTTCGCGGTCGGCTGTTCGTCGGCTTCCATGTCGCTACCCCTTGAGCGCGTGCGCCGTGTGTCGCGCGTAGGTCGCCACGGCTCGCCAGTAGGCGGCCATCGGCCCCTTGCGGCGTGCCCATGCCTTTTCCGCCTCGTCGTTGGCCTGCGTGCGCAGCTCGCGCAGCACGCGGGCAAGGCGCTGCCGGTCGGCAACCGGAAGCGCCTGGAGTTCGCGGCCTGCTGGAAGCTCCAGCAGCGGATTGATGTAGCCCATGTCGTTCGTCTCTCGCTTCTTGGCCGGCGGTAGCCGGCAGCCTCGCAGAGCAGGATGCCCGTTGAGTGCCGCAGGCGCGAATAAGGGACAGCGAAGATAGATAACCGGCCCGCCGGTTAGCTAACTTCGCACATCCTGCCCGCCTTACGGCGTTGATAACACCAAGGAAAGTCTATACCGAAACCTTCGCATCTGTCTGCATTTAGCGCGAAAAGATGGCGGATATATCGAATGAAGGCGTACAATGCCCGGAAAGCGCGCTAGATGCAGCGGTGTCAAGCTGCTATCCACGCGCTTTACATAGACTTTCCACGGGTCGATACATGAAAATGACGGCTATTTACAAACCACGGAAGCGAGGCGATGGCAGAAAGCAGCTACCCCCAAGAGCTGGCCGCGCGGATCGAGAAACGGGCCGCCAAGAAGCGCCGACAGGACGCGACGGCCGTTGCATTCCTGGCCGTGCGCGTGGACGTGAAAGCCGCGATGGATGCTGGCTATGCAGTGACGACGATCTACGAGGACATGCGCGAGATCGGCCGGGTCAAGTGCAGCTACGAGACGTTCCGCAAGCACGTCCAGCGGTACATCAAGGCCGCACCAGCAGCACCCGCGCCGGTGCCTCCCCCGGCGGCCAACCAGGCCAAAGGGGAGAAGCCGGCGCAACAGGAAGGGGGGTCGAAGGCGAGGAAGCCGAAGGCACCCGAGCCGAAGAAACCCGAGTCGGCAGGGATCGCCGGCTTCAACTACAACCCGAAACCGAATAAAGAGGATTTACTGTAATGGCGAAAATTCACATGGTCTTGCAGGGCAAGGGCGGCGTCGGCAAGTCGATGATCGCGGCCACCATTGCGCAGTACAAAGCGAGCAAGGGGCAGACGCCGCTTTGCATCGACACCGATCCGGTCAACAGCACGTTTGAGGGTTACAAGGCCCTGAACGTGCAGCGCCTGAACATCATGGACGGCGACGAGATCAACACCCGGAACTTCGATGCCCTGGTGGAGCAAATCGCCTCGACCAAGGGCGACGTCATCATCGACAACGGGGCCAGCTCGTTCGTGCCGCTGTCCAGCTACTTGATCGGCAACCAGGTTCCGGCGCTGCTCCAGGACATGGGGCACGAACTGGTGGTGCATACGGTCGTCACCGGCGGGCAAGCCTTCCTGGACACCCTGAACGGCTTTAGCACGCTGGCCCGGCAATTCCCGGCCGAATGCGTGTTCGTGGTGTGGCTGAACCCGTATTGGGGGCCAATCGAGCACGAAGGCAAGGGCTTCGAGAAGATGAAGGCGTACACCGACAACAAGGCGCGGGTGTCGGCCATCATCCAGATTCCGGCGCTCAAGGAAGAAACCTACGGCCGCGACTTCTCGGAAATGCTCCAGGAGCGCCGGACGTTCGATGAGGCCCTGGCCGACTCGGCGCTCACGATCATGACGCGGCAGCGGCTCAAGATCGTGAAGTCGCAACTCTTCCAGCAGCTCGACAACGCGGCGGTGCTCTGATGGCGAGCGATGACAAGATCGAAGAGCTGATACGGGAAATCGCGGTCAAGCACGGCATCGCCGTTGGCCGCGACGATCCGATCTTGATCCTCCAGACGATCAACACCCGACTGATGCAGGACAGCCAGGCCGCGCAGCAAGAAATCCTGGATCGCTTCAAGGAAGAGCTGGAAGCCATCGCACACCGTTGGGGGGATGACGCCAAGGGGAAGGCCGAAAGGACGCTCAACGCGGCCCTGGCGGCCTCCAAAGAGGCGATGGCGAAGGGGATGCAGGACGGCGGCAAGGCCGCCGCCGAGGCGGTGCGGCGCGAGCTGGAAGCGGCCGCCGCGCAGCTCGCCGCGCCGATCCGCGAAGCGCGGCGCGTGTCGTACATGAACATCGTGGCGGCCGGCATGGCGGTTTTCGCGGCCGCCCTCGCGTTGTGGGCATCGCTGTAGATGGCGATGCGGGATCTCATCGTCAGAAATGGCGATGGTCGACCGCGCCGGCGGCATCGCCGGAACTGGCGAGGCTGGCCAGCCCCTTGCATCGTCGGGAATGACGGTGCTGCAGGATGCCGCCAGCGGCGGGCCTGCATCGCCGGAAACGGCGAGGCTCGAGGAAAAAGCCCGGCAGTGCCGGGCTTTCGTTTTAGACGGGCCGCGTGAGGCCCAAGCTCTGCGACCGGCCTGGTCGCTCCAGGGCCTGCGCCTGCTTTCGCTCCTGCTCTTCGCGGCGTTGCAGCGCCTGGTGCCGGCGTGCCGCCTCGCGCATGGCATCCCAATCGGCCGCCAGCTCGGGTTTCTCGGCGCGCATCTTGCGGGTCGCCAGCTCTTCGACCTTCGGTGAGTGCAGGCCCATGCCTTCCTTGATCTCGCGGACGGCTTCCAGGCGCACGTGCAGGGACTGCAAGCGCGCCTGCTGCTGCATCTGCTGGTTCTGCCAAGCGCGTTTCGCGCCAGGCCGGGACAGTAGGCCCGGCTGGTTGGCCTGGGTCTGCTGCAAGCGCGCCTGCTGACGGTCGATCAGGTTTTCAAGCCGATCCTCGATGCGCTCCACCTGGTCGTGCTTGGCCTGAACGTACAGGGCAAGGGCTTCCTGGTAGGTCTGGTCGAGCGGGGCGGCCTCCAGGGCCGCTTGCTGCTCGGCCTCTGTGGCTTCGGCAGCGGCCAGCAGGCCGTCGCCGGCGGCGTCGGTTCTGCTGGTCGTGCTTGTTGCGAAGCCGGCGGATGCCGGCTGGATGCGGCGGGCGTCTGCCCGGCCGGCGGTGGGTGTGAGTCGTCTCAAGGCGTGGCCCTCCTTTTAGCCGCTAAAAGCTATCGGGACCGGCCTCGCGTGAGTTTCGGGGCCTCGGCGGCAACGGTTGCTTTGCCTTGCGCGCTGTAGCTGATGCTCTTTGCGCTCCCGATTTCAGGTACTTTATCGAAATCTGACCGGGCGTGCATGACAAAGTTCTTGCCTACCTGCTGGTACACCTGGTTGTTGTCGGCGTGAACGATCACGCCGTCATGGGTCTGCTTCTTGTCGGCCTGCTGGGCCATGTACAGGTTGTAGATGCCGGGCTTCAATGCGCCAGCCTTGTCAACCTTCTGGTTGGCCCATGCCCCTTCTTGCTCGGTCTGAACGATGCGTTGGCCGTTCATGACCAAGAGGCGCTGTTTCATCGGGCGCTCCTTATCGTCGGTGTGGTCATTTCAAAATGTGGAATAGATGGGCCTCCTTGCCAGTCCAGCAAGAAAAAAGCCGACCTCGGCATGCGCGAGGCCGGCTTTCCTCTCGTGGCCGGATGTGTAGTTCCAGGTTACACCCTCGATTTTATTGAAAACCGACCGAAATATCAGGTCTTTTTCGCGCCGCCCGTCTTGCCCTTCTCCTGGGCCATGACGGTTTCCAGGGCTTCGAGCCGGCCGCGCAGGGTCGCGGCGTCCTCGCGGGCCTGGCTGGCCTCCTTGCGCGCGGCATCGCGCTCGGCCTGGGTGGCCGTCAAGCGTTCGGCCTGGCGGTGCGCTTCGGCCGCTGCTGCCTTGCGCTGCTCCTGGTGCGCCTCGCGCTCGGCTTCGGCCTTGGCCTGCACCTTTGCCAGCTCGCCCCGCACCTGGTCAAGCTGCCCGGCCGCCGCCTCGGTGGCCTTCTGCTGCTCGGCCAGCGCCGCCCGCGCCTGGTCGGTGGCCTGGTTGGCTCGCTCCAGGTCGGCGCGCAGCTCGCCGGCCCGGCGCTCGATCTCCGTTGCCCGGCTGTTCGCGGCCGCCAGGTCGGCCCGCAGGGCCTCCGCCTGGTCGGCGCTCGCGGCGGCCTTCTCCTGGGCTTTGTCGCGCTCCGCTCGGGCTTGGCGGGCCTCCTGGTGGGCGTGATCCAGTTCCGTGCGCAGCTCGCCGGCTCTGGCCTCGGCCGTGGCCGCCCGCTCGCTGGCCGCTGCCAGCTTCTCGCGTAGCGCCCCAGCTTCCCCCTTGGCGTCGGTCTCTGCGGCCTCCAGGGCCTCGATACGGCCCTTGGCCTCGTCCAGCTCGCCGGTGAGCTGGTCGGCCAGCTCTGCGGCCTCCTGGCGCGCTGCCTCCATTTCCTGCCGGACGGCCTCCAGCGCCTCGCGCTCGGCGGCCAGCCGGTTGTTCGCCATTTCCAAGGCCACGGCCCACAAGTCGCCGCCCAGCTCGGCCAGCTTCTCGGTGATCGCCGCCGGTGCCGGCTCGCGGATCGGGGCCGCCTGGCTGGCCTTGCGTGCCCGCCATTCGTTCATCGCCTCGGAAATGGTCGTGAAGCTCCCGCCGCCGAGCTGCTTGCGCACGCTCGCCAGGGTCGGGTTCTGGCCGGCGGCGTCCAGCTCGTCGGCGACCGCAAATATCTGCTCTTTCGTGATTGCCATGATCGGGCCTCCTTTCGGCCGGTGTTGTATGTTGTAGCGTGTAGCATACTACAACATACAACATAGCGCAAGTGTTTAGCTGAACTTTTTTAGCGGCTAAAACGGGCCAGCCCGGCGCTGGGCGCGCAGGCAAAAAAAAGCCCCGCTCGATGGCGGGGCGCAGGGGTGCGGGGGCGGCGGGGTCTGGTGCAGGGGGGGTCTAGCCCTCCAGCAGCGCGACAAGCTGCACTTTGCCAAGGTCGGCCTCGAACTCCTGGCCGTCATCCTCGTACTTGAGCCAGGCCCAGCCCTCGGCCGGCGGCCGGCGGTTGAGGATCAGGCGGGCCGGGCGGTCGTCGTGCGTGACCTGGATGATCGCTTTCTTGAGCTTGTCCGGGTCGGGTTCCTTCGGCTCCTTCTTCTTGGCGTCATCCTCCGGGCCTTGCCCGTCGCCCTCGGCCTCGCCATCCGTCTTGCCGCTGAACGCATCGACGGTGTTGGGGTCGCGGTCGCCTTCCTGGTGGCGCTTGTCCTCCAGGTACTCGCGCAGCAGCTTGACCGATCCGCGCGTCAGCTCCTGGCTGTCGTCGGCCAGCCACGCACCCACTTCCTCGGGGTTCTTCTTGAACGCCGTCACCAACTCGTTGATGACGGTCACATCCTTGGCGCGGCCAGTGTTGAACGCCTCGGCAATCGGTTCGGGCAAGTCCAGCAGCGTGACGTGCTGTGTGACGAACGCCGGCGACTTGCCGATCTCCTTGGCGATCTCCGACTTCTTCTTGCCCTTCGCCAGCTCGCGGCCGATGAAGTCCGCGATCTCGCGGGCCGTCAGTTCGTTGCGTTGCAGGTTCTCGATTACCTGGTCGGCCTCGTTGTAGTCGTTGTCGATGAAAGCCGGGATGGTGGTCTTGTCGGCCCATTTCGAGCCACGGTAGCGCCGCGCACCGTGGTTGATGAGGTAGCGGCCCGGCGCGTCCGGGTTCTCGCGCACGCTGATGGGCGACTTCACGCCGCGCAGCTTGATCGTCTCGCCGATCTCGGCGATGGACTCCGGCGAGAAGCCGGGGTTGTCCGCCGTGCGCGGCTGGTGCGGGTCTTCGTCGATGAGGTCAAGCGGCAGCTCCTGCGGGCCGCCAGGGGCCGCATTCGCGGCCTGTGGCTCGTCCAGCAAGCTCGACAGGTCGCCGAGGCCATCCAGGCCCAGCCCGCCGCCCTTGGGCTTCTCTGCGGCCGCTTGCGGGGCCTTCTTCTTGGCGTTGGTCTTTACGGCGCTGGTCATTGCGCGATCTCCATCTTCGTGAACACGTAATCCGCCAGGGCGCGCACTTCCTGGGTGGCCTTGCGCGCAGCGGTTTTCTTGATCTTCCACACTGGCATCTGCTCGCCCAGCGCCTCCGCGATACTGTCTCGCGCGCCGACACTGAACGGCAAGATCAGTTGCGGATATGCCTGCTGCAAGGTCGCCAGGTTGCTGACGTGGCGCGGCTTCCGCGCGTCCACCTTGTTCGGCACCATGCCGAGAAAGCGCAGCTTCGGGTTTTGCTTGCGCAGGTTGCCGATGACGGCAACCATCTTCTTCATGCCTTGCAAGCTGTACGCCTCCATTTCGACCGGCGAAAGCATGTAGTCGGCGGCCAGCACGGCCGCCGTCATGGCAACGCCAAGGGAAGGGGCGGTGTCGATCAGGCACACGTCGAAGAACTCGCCTAGCGCCGCGATGCTGGCCCGCAGCGCGCCGGCGGCCTGGGCCAAGTCCATCTTGTCCAGGTTGGCCAGGCTGGCATCGGCCGCGATCAGCGCCAGGCCGTCATCCTCCCGGCCAGCGAACCAGGCGCGCAGCTCGTCGCCGCCGGCGGTGAACATGCGACTGGCGGGATAGCCCGAGTCGTGGCCGGCCAGCGTCCAGCTTGCATTGCCCTGGGTGTCCAGGTCGATCACTGCAACCCGAAGGCCGCGCTCCTGGAAGTCGAACGCCAGGTGGCAGGTTGCGAAGGTCTTGCCCTGTCCGCCTTTCTGAATTGCCGTGACCAGTGTTTTCATGAGTTGGGTTCCTGTTTCCTCTTTCCCTTGGCGTCGGCTTCCCAACGCTTGACGATGAACGCTTGATGCTCCGGCAGTACCGCCGTCACCCGCGCGAAGCCCTGCGGGAGCACTTCCCCCGCCGCTGCCCACACGCGACTGACCGCTTGCGATACCGCCCCCTTGGTCAGCCCCAGCGAGGCCACAAACTCGGCCTGGGGCCTTCCATCGACCAGCACGCCGCGCGCTATGTCGATGGTCTGTTGCCCGATCTCCAGGCCCTTGATCGCCGCCTGGAATTGGGCTTCGGTTAGCCGTTTCTTCATGGAGAACACCCATATAAACTCCACACCCGGTTGTTGAACAAAAGGCGGTGCCAGCCGCCGACCATGTGCAGAAGTTTAGCTAAACTCGCCGGGCGCGTCAAGCCTTTTAGCGGCTAAAAATCACCCCTTCTTGGCGTCATCCGAATACAGCGCGGCTAGGCGCTTGAGGTCGTCGGGGCCTTGCTGAACCTCGACCACCCGCATTCCGTAGCGCCCCATCTGCGACGCGGCGCGCGAAACTGCGAGCTGCTGCGCGTGGTCGGCGCTCACGAAGAACGTCATCAACGGCCCCACGGTGCGCGTGCCGCCGCTCGCAAAGCACACGTCGAACGAACCGCCATGCACATGCGGATCGACGCCTTCAACGAGCCGCCAGGGGTCAAGGCCCCATTCCTCGGATTGCGCGCTGTACCAATAGGCCGGCGCATCGCCGTTCAAATCGCTGGCCGCGTACTCGCGCACCAGGACGGCCACGCGGCCCGTGGTTGGCTCCACGAATCCCGGCGGGTAGGGCAGGGTCTGTTTTTTCATGTCAAAGCCCCTTCGGCTTGTAGATCGAAACGAAGTAGGTGATCGCGGTCAGCACCGCGAAGTACACCAGGAACGACCAGCCGGCATACACGCCAGGCGTGTTCCAGTGGTAGAGCATCCGCACGAACTGAAAGAAGGTGGCAATCGACAGCACCCACTTGAGGATCGGCCAGACCAACACGGTCGCCACCCATACGAACTTGACCAGGCCGGCCAGCAGGCCAGCACCGGGGGCCTTGTTGGGGGCAGCAGGCGCGGCGGCAGGCTCCACCGGCGCGGGCGCGGCGGGCTGCTCGATCTCCTTGGGGAACTTGATGATGTTGGACATAGCTTGACCCTCCACGCGCTTACGTGTTGAATGCTGGGTGCTCCCACTCGGAAGCATGGTTACGGTGTGCCAGCACCAGGCCAAGCGCCCCGGATCACTCCGGGGCGTTCCTCCACCTGGGGCCGCCCTTGATCTTGCCTCGGCTCACGCAATACTCCCTTCTTGGCGTCCTCGATAGGCCCGGCCGTTGCCGACCGGGCCATGTGCTCTTACCAGCCGGCCCGGCGCTTGGCCTGCTCGACGGCTTCCATCGACCAATGGCCCTTGGCCTGCCCCTCCAGGGAGCATCCGGCGAAGTACGCCTTGCCGCGCAGTTCCTCGGCTTTGCGCACCAGCTCGGCCGCCTCGGCCATCATGGCCGCGATCTCGTCACGGCGGGCCGGGAAGTCGGTCGCTGCCGCGCCCTCCAGCTCGTCAATCCAGGGCATGATCTTGTTGTCGCTCATCGGACTTTCTCCGGTAGTTGACCTGGGCGATGTGCCCGGCCTTCAAGTGCTATATTAGGGCAAAATGCCCTAGCCTGTCAAGCACTTTAGCTAAACTTTTTTCGCTTTACCGGAATCCGAAGGCTAAACTTTAGCCGCTAAAACCTTTCCCTTGGCGTCAATCCTCTTTCCAGATCACGCCCAGCCCGGCCAGGTCGCACAGGATCGCCCATGCCGCATAGGGAATCGGGGTGTCCTCGCCGATCCAGCGGCGGATCGTGCGGTCGCCCTTCGCGCCCAGCCCCAGCGCCTTCGCGGCCTTGCTGCCGCTGAACCCGGCCAGGCGCAGCACCTCGCGGACTTCCTCGCCGGTCGGTTGTGCCCAGCGTTCGGCCGGCTTCAAGCACTCCAGCCGGATATTGGCGTCGTTCGTCATTCGTTCGTTCTCCTGGTCAAGTGATAAGCCGCAACTGGTCGAAGCCGTAGATCGACTGGATGCAGCTCGGGTCTGAATCGACCACGCGCCGGCCTGCGCGATTGGTCTTGTACGTTACCGGCCTGTCGTCGTGCGCCCACACCTGGCGGGTGTCGGGATGCACCTTCACGATGATGATGCGCTTGCCGATGTAGCGGTCGAAAACCGGGTGATGGACGCTCACGATCTCGCACCGCTGGCCGGGCTTGAACTCCACCCGGTCGGCCGGGCCTCCATCGCCATTCCTGGCGATGCTGCAGGTTGCCGCGCTCGCTCCCGGCATCGTCGTTTCCGGCGATACAGGCCCGCCCTCGACCGGCTCGGCATCGTCGGCTTTGACGATGCTGCAGGTCATCGTCGTTTCTGGCGATGCGGGATCTCGCTCCGGGCCTGCGCCGGTGATTTTTCCCTTGGCGTCCAACCCGGCGGCCCTGGCCGCCTTGATCCTGGTCGCGGCCTCGGCCGCCCAGCGCCTGGCGATGAAGGCCCGATGCGAGGGCAGCACCACATCGACCAGGACGAACCCCGGCGGCACCAGGACGGTCGCCGGTTCGCGCCGCGCCGGCGGCTCCAGGCCGGCCAGCCAAGCGGGCAGGGGAGCATCGGCCAGGCGGTCGCGGTAGCTGGCCTCGACCATCACCGGGCGCTTCTTCTCGGCTCGCTGCGCAGCCAGGATGCCGCGCGCAACCTCGTCCACCGTCATGCAGCCCTGCGCCGTGTCGAAGTGCGAGCGGTAGCCCGTTTCGGAGATAAACGGCCTGTCCAGGTCGATGACGTGGAACTGGAAGTGGGCACCCAGCGGCCCGCCGTAGCCGGCCTCGTACTCCACCAGGGCGCGCATGTCGCCATCCGCGACCAGGAACTGGCCGCGCTGGCCCCACAAGGGCACGTCGCCAGGCACCGCCGCGCAATGGCGCTCGATGACCTGGCCGGGCGCGTCGTGGTCGGCCATGCTGCCCACGTGCGTTCCGCCGTTCATCTTCCAGATGACGGCCTCGTATCGGTCGCTGGCCGCCTCGGCGGCCGCACCGTCGCCGCGCATGATCGCCGCGTCGATCTCCACCACGGCCGCCACGGCGGCGGCCAGCAGCTCGTCGCGTTCGGTGGGCAGCTCGGCCAGCAGCTCGGCCGCCGGCGCGTTCCAGTCCTGGCCCGGCTGGGCCGGCGTCTTGCGTTTCTTCGCCATCGGCCGGCCCCTCAAGTGTCAGCACGCCGCCACGCGATCACGTCGCGGGCTTCGTAGCCGTGGCGCTTGCAGTCGTCGCAGAATCCCGAGCTGAACCCCTTGTGGTTCGTGCCGATCCATGCGGCCGGCTTGCCGCATTCGTGGCCGTAGGTGCCCGGCTCGGCGTTGTGGCACTTGCCGTCCGTCGCGTAGCTGTTCGTCGGTGCCTGGGGAGCGTTGTTCCTGGTCATGGTCGCCTCCTGGAAGCCCCGGCCGAAGCCGGGGCCGCCCCTCATCAGTCAATAGCCCGGTAGATCGCGGCCGCCTCGGCGTGGCTGGCTGCGAAGCCGCGCAGGAAGTGATAGCGGTCGATCAGGGCATCGCCGGCGTCCGTGTCGGCGGCCTCGGCCGCGAGCTGGCCCAGCGCGAACAGGGTTGCGACAATGCCGGCGGCGTCGGCCGACAACTCGCCTCGGAAGCCGTTGCCGTCCACCTCGATCTCCAGGCGGTCGGCCAGGTCGGGGGCCATGTAAAAACCGCCGTCCGACAAGGTGTAGTAGTGCCAATACGCGCCGCTGTAGCGTTCGCAGAGCCGGCGAAGCCAGGCATACACCAGGGCCTCGCCGCGCATCATCAGACGCGGGCCGAAGTAGGCGGGCAGGAAGTCGAGGCGCTGGGCCTCGGCGACCAGGGAAGCGGTAACGGGTTGCTCTTGGGTGTTCATCGGACTTTCTCCGGTAGTTGACCTGGGCGAAATGCCCGGCCTTCAAGTGCTATATTAGGGCAAAATGTCCTAATCGTCAAGCACTTTAGCTAAACTTTTTGGCCGCTAAACCTTGCCCTTTCCCTTGGCGTGCATTACAATGTAATTCACGAACCCAACCGGAGAACCAATCATGGCTGCAAACCAGCTCGTACAAACGCGCATCGACGGCGCGATCAAGGAAGAAGCGGCGGCCGTCCTGGCCGCGATGGGCCTTACCGTGTCCGACGCGGTGCGGCTGCTGCTCACGAAGGTGGCCCAGGACAAGGCGCTGCCCTTCGAGCCGCTGATTCCGAACGCCACCACCATCGAGGCGATGAAGGAAGCCCGCAAGGGCAAGCTGCCGCGCTTCGCCACCGTCAACGATCTGATGGCCGATCTGCATGCGGCAGATTGAGCGCACCGGCCAGTTCAAGCGCGACTACAAGCGCGAGGCGAAAGGGCAGCACCGGGCCACGCTCGACGCCGACCTGGTGCCCGTCCTGGTCGCGCTCGCCGACGACCAGCCGCTGGAACCTCGGCACCGCGACCACGCGCTGACCGGGGACTGGAAGGATCACCGGGATTGCCACGTCAAGCCCGACCTGGTGCTGATCTACCAGAAGCCCGACGCCGACACGCTGCGCCTGGTGCGCCTCGGCTCTCACTCCGAACTCGGCTTGTGATCGGCGCGGGCCTGGCCCCGCGTCTCACGTTTCATTGACACTTGAGGGGCGCTTTCCGCGCCACCGGCCGAGCTGGCCGACCCCCTTCCTTGGCGTAAAACCTGCGGCGGTGGAGCTGCTGCGATGCTTGAGGATCGCGCGGCCGGTCGAACCGCGGCGACCTGGTTGGGGAGTGTGAGGGGGCTTTGCCCCCTCGCAAGCTCTCGAACTTACTGCCTTCCGCCAGGCGCTTGCGCCTGGCTCTCCTAAGCCGTAGCGCCGAAGGCGCTCCATTGTGGGGTGAGGCCGCAAGGCGGCCGAGGGGCGTAGCCCCTGGGGGGATGGGAGGCCGCTTGCGGCCGGGTGGGATCGAGAAGGGGGGTTTCCCCCCTTCGGCGGCCGGTCATGCTGCGCGGCAGCTTGGGCCGTGTTGCCGTTTTTTTCGCCAGCCTCTGGTTAAAACTACCTGGTTATATAAAAAGGTTATAAAGACGGTTAAAAACCTGGTTAGCATGACCGAAAAACGCGCGTAAACCGTTGTCACGCCAAGGAAAAGTGCGAAGAGGCCGCCCCTCAAGTGTCAATGGATAAGCCCCCCATGTGTCAATACGCTGCCCCTCAAGTGTCAAGAACCGCGCCCCTCAAGTGTCAGTAGGGCCGCCCCTCAAGTGTCAATACCGGGGCAGGGTTCCTAACAGGGTTATCCACAACTTCGGTGGATAACTCCATGCCGATCAGGCACTTAGGCCGCCTCGGCGGCCGCCTGGACGGCTCGACCAGGCCGAAATCGGCCGCTGCCCCCCAAGTGTCAACATCGCGCCGGCCCCGCTGCCCCTCAAGTGTCAACGTCAGGGCTGCGCCGGCCGGCCTCGGCCGACTTGTCCCGAAACTGTCCACAACGGCCGCGCCGGTGGGGCAGGGCAGGGAAGGCCCCGGAAACGGGCCAGGAAGGCCCGTCAGGGCCGCAAAGCCCAGCGGCGAGGGCCACCGGCCCGGTGAGCGTCGGGAAGGCGCTGGAAGCCCGCCAGGGGCGAGACGGGCGGCTCTGCCGCCTGGCTCGATGCGCAGCACGACATAGCCGGTTCTCGCGGCCGCCGGCCGGGAGAATCCCCCGCAGCTCGGCCCCTCAAGTGTCAAAGGGTGGATCTCATCGTCAGAAGCGGCGATGCGAGATCCAGCGCCGGCGTCGGCCGTCATCGTCGGAACTGGCGATGGGGCCCTCGGTTCATCGTCAAAGGTGGCGATGGTCGACCGTGGCCTGGACGTGGCCAGCCTCGCCGGAAATGACGATGCTGCAGCTCGACGTGCGCGCGACCAGGTGGCCGGAACTCCCTCGTCAGAAGCGGCGATGCTCGAGAAAAAAAGCCGCCTCGATCTCGGGCGGCTCTCCAGGGGCAGGGCGGCGGTCATCGCTTGCAATGCACCAGGTCGTCATTGATCCAGGCGCTGTCCACCAGGCCGTTTTCGCGCAGCTCGTCGCATGCCTCGCTGACCTGCTCGCGCCACTTCTTCACGCGGGTGGAATCCGAACCGCACATGAGCCGGAACGTCTCCAGCTTGAGCGGGTACGGCTCCTTGTGCGTGGCAAAGTAGTCGAACATCCGCCGCGCGGTGGGCGACAGCTTGCGGTACTTCTCCCACACGAATTTCGTGTAGTGGTCGCCGGCGAACAGCACCACCATTTCGGTGTCGATCTCGACCTGGCAGCGCGACGTGCGCTTGCCGCGATCCAGGATGCGGAAGCGCCGGATCAGCGACACGGATTCCAGGCGGCCCAGCCGCTGGGAAGAGAACTGCATCGCGGACGCTTGCAGCCGCGAAAGGCAGTCCTCGGCCTGCTTGTAGTAGCGGCCATTGATCGACCAGCCCAAGTCCTGGCAAATCTCGTAGAACGTGAACGTGACCGGCTCGCCCAGCGGCGTGCGCTTCGCGTATTCGAGCACCTGGGCAAACACCAGCTCGTCGCTGTCGGCGCGTAGCTCGATGCCGGTAAAGGTGATCTCCACGTCCTTGCTGATGTGGTAGATCGCCTCGCGCTGCAAGGCGGCGCGGGGCACCTTCTTGTTCCTGGTCGTGAAGATCGCCGACCGGCCGAAGTCGTTGGGCATGGCCCGCATGTGGTCGGGCCACGGCGCGAGGTCGAACAAGGAAAGCTGCATGTCCTTGATCTGCTGCTTCGTGTGCTTGAGCAAGGCGGCCTGCTTGGCCTGGCTGACCTGCTCGGCCAGCTCGCCGGTGGCACTGGCCGGCTTCTCGGTCGTTTTCTTGGTCGCCATCTGTTGCGTTCTCCGTTCGGCGGTCACGCCGCTGACTTTCTCGGCCAAGGTGTTGACCACGGTTCGCGGCTCGGGCGGAAGGCCCATAGTCCGCGCCAGCTCGGCCGACTCGGCCGCCATCCGCTCGGAGCGCGCCACGGCCGCGCTGGGCGGCGGTGGCGGTGGCTCCGGCGCTGCCGGCCCGTCCGGCAGCTCGAAGAGGGAACCGGCGGGGCGGAAAGCCCCGCCGGCGGTGCCGGCCTGCGCGTTGCGCTCGGCCGCGTAGCGGCGGGCAAGCGCCGTCGCGTCGGCCTCACTCAACCCGCCGTCGATGAGCTTGCGGCGGTAGCCCTGCTCGTCGAAACTGTCCGGCATATCTTCGTCCTCCTAGCATAACGCCCGGCCTGTGGCCGGGCGCGTTTCTCATTTGCCGCCTGGTTCCTTGGTATCCAGGTACTCGATCACGTCGGCGATGAAGTCAAAGCCGTACTCGGTCTGGCCGTCCTTCTCGAACTTCGTCGGCTCGATGCGGCCCTGGACGAACACCTTGGAGCCTTTGCCAAGGTACTTGCCCGCGTTCTCTGCCAGGCCGGCAAACGACTTGATGCGGAAGAAGTCGGTTTGCTCTTTCTTCTCGCCGGCGCGGTCGCGCCACACGCGGTTCACGGCCAGGTCGAATACGGCGCGGGCGCTGTTTTCGCTATGGCGAACATCAGTATCACGGGTAAGATTGCCGATAAACTGGAATTGGTTATGGCTCATGCGTAGCTCTCCAGGCTGTGATGAAGCCTAGAGTTTAGCTAAACCTAATTCCGAGGTCAAGAACTTTAGCGGCTAAAATTTCGAGCCGCCCATGCGCAAGGCGACGCCTTTGTATAACTACATCTTCTTCACGAACGTGCTGCGGCTGCTTGATGAGCGCCACATGACGAAAAAGGAGCTATCGGACAGGTCGGGGGTTTCGATCTCCTTCCTGTCCGATCTCACTACGGGCAAGGCCAATCCGTCCCTCAAGGTCATGCAGGACATTGCCAAGGCCCTTGATGCGCCGTTGCCCCTTCTGCTTGAATCAACCGACTTGGACAAGGACACGCTCGATGCCCTGGCCGGCGGCAAGGCTCCGCAGAGCCTTCCTGCCGGTTTCGAGCGAGTGGCGGCGGTGCTACCGTCGCATCAGGCATTCATCGTCAAGAAGTGGGGCGAGGCCGCCCGCAAGAAGCTCCGGGGGTAGGACGCCAAGAAAGAAAGCAGGGAAGGGACGCGGCAAGGAACTGAGCCAGCAGAAGCCAGCACTTTTTAGCCGCTAAAGCCCGCCGGGGTGGCTCAACCCCCGGAACACCCACAACGCAAGCCATAGGTTCGGTGCGAGGCGCACGGAGCATGCGCCGCGTTGTTTCTATTGCGATCAGCTCGGGACACGATTGAAAACACTCAATCCGTCATTCCGTTTGCTTGCTCGTCAAAAGACTTCGGTATATCGTATGAACCTGTGTAGAATGCGTGCGGTCAGGGCAGCACGCAAATCACATACATGGGATACACGGAATGACCGAACAGAAGCTGGAACACAACACGATCAAGGAACGGGCGAAGAAGAAGCTCGAACGCGACATGGGGCCGGAGCTGTTGGCAGCTCTGAACGATCCCAAGACCGTTGAAATCATGCTCAACGCGGACGGCAAAGTCTGGCAGGAGAAGCTGGGCGAGCCGATGAAGTGCATCGGCACCCTTCGCTTCGCGCAGGCCCAAGCCATGATCGAAACCATTGCCGGCTACCACGGCAAGGAAGTCACGCGGCAGCGGCCGATCCTGGAAGGCGAGTTCCCGCTAGACGGTAGCCGCTTTGCCGGCCAGCTCCCCCCGGTCGTGCCCGCACCGACCTTTGCGATCCGCAAGAAGGCGGTCGCCATCTTCACCCTGGCGCAGTACGTCGAGCGCGGAATCATGACCGCGCAGCAGCGCGATTCCTTGATTGCCGCCGTGCGTGCCCACCGGAACATCCTGGTGATCGGCGGCACCGGCTCGGGCAAGACCACGCTGGTGAACGCGATCATCAACGAGATGGTGCTTCAAGACCCGACCGAACGGGTTTTCATCATCGAGGACACCGGCGAAATCCAGTGCGCCGCCGAGAACTACGTCCAGTACCACACCAGCATCGACGTGACCATGACGGCGCTGCTCAAGACCACGCTGCGCATGCGGCCCGACCGCATCCTGGTCGGCGAAGTGCGCGGCCCCGAAGCACTTGATCTGTTGATGGCCTGGAACACCGGGCACGAAGGAGGAGCCGCAACCCTGCACGCAAACAACGCCAAAGCGGGCCTTGATCGGCTCGCCATGCTCATCAGCATGCACCCCGATTCACCCAAACCCATTGAACCGCTGATAGGCGAGGCGGTTCACGTGGTCGTTCATATCGCCCGCACCCCTGACGGCTCGCGGCGCATCCAGGAAATCCTTGAGGTTTCCGGCTACGCCAACGGCCAGTACGCAACCAAAACCCTGTAACCCTGTAACCCTGTAAGGAGCTTAGACCCATGCAATCGACCCTTCCCGCGTTCCGCTTCGACAGCCGCGCCGTGTTCTACCTGGGCATGTTCGCCCTCTTGGCGTTCTTCCTGCTGGCCCCCCAGCACGCTTTCGCCTCCGAAGGCACCGGCGGTTCCCTGCCGTATGAAGGCTGGTTGACCAACCTGCGCAACAGCGTCACCGGCCCGGTGGCCTTCGCGCTGTCGATCATCGGCATCGTTGTCGCCGGCGGCATCTTGATCTTCGGCGGCGAACTCAACGGCTTCTTCCGCACGTTGATCTTCATCGTCCTGGTCATGGCCCTGCTGGTCGGCGCGCAGAACATGATGAGCACCTTCTTCGGCCGTGGCGCGGAAATCGCCGCCCTGACCGATGGCGTGCTGCACCAGGCCAAGGTCGCGGCGCTGGACATGGCCGGCTTCCCTGGTGAAGCCATCGCACGCTGGGCCGAACGCGGCCACATCGCGGGGTAAGTCATGGCACTGCGCGCGATCCCCATCCGTAGGGCCGGCAACCGAGAAAACCTGTTCATGGGTGGCGACCGCGAGCTGGTGATGTTCTCGGGCCTGCTGGCCGGGGCGCTGATTTTCAGCGCCCAAGAAGTGAGGGCAACGGTGTTCGGCATCGCCTTGTGGTTCGGCGCGTTATTCGTGCTGCGCCTCATGGCGAAGTCCGACCCGAAGCTGCGACACGTGTACCTGCGGCACCGCCGGTACAAGCCGTACTACCCGGCTCGCAGCACGCCCTTCCGTGAAAACACGCCGAGTCAAGGGAAGCAATACAAATGATCGAAGCAATCGCAATTGGCATTGCTGTACTCGGTGCGGTTCTGTTGCTCATCCTCTTTGCCCGTATCCGTCAGGTCGATGCCGAGCTGAAGCTCAAGAAGCATCGGTCGAAGGACGCGGGCCTGGCCGACTTGCTCAACTATGCCGCCGTGGTCGATGACGGCGTGATCGTGGGCAAGAACGGCTCCTTTATGGCCGCCTGGCTGTACCAAGGGGATGACAACGCCAGCAGCACCGAAGAGCAGCGGGAAATGGTGTCCTTCCGCATCAACCAGGCCCTGGCGGGCCTGGGCAGCGGCTGGATGGTTCATGTCGATGCCGTGCGCCGGCCGGCACCCAACTACTCCGAGCGCGGCGTCTCCACCTTCACCGATCCGGTGTCGGCCGCCATTGATGAAGAGCGCCGGCGGCTCTTCGAGGGCCTGGGCACGATGTACGAAGGGCACTTCGTATTCGCCGTGACCTGGTTTCCGCCAGTGCTGGCCCAGCGCAAGTTCGTTGAGCTGATGTTTGACGATGACGCGGTGACGCCCGACCACACGGCCCGCACCGTGGGCCTCATCGAGCAGTTCAAGCGCGAAATCCGCAGCCTGGAATCGCGCATGTCCTCGGCCGTCAAGCTCACGCGCTTGAAGGGCCGGAAATAAAAAAGATTGCCTTGGAAAATATTCTCGGTACACTTTCGAATACTGAAGCTACTGCCGAGGCTGTGTTGAATGGCACAGCGGGGGGTGCCCAGCGTATGGCGTGCGCCCCATCGAATTTGTTGCGGCACGCCACCGACTACCAACTGTCCCATAAGTGGACTCAAACGAAGGAGTGAATATGCCCAGTGGTGCAAATCTGCCAAGCTTGCGGGAAATCCGCGAACTGGCTGACGAATTTCGTCTGGAACTCTCGGATGACGACGTGAAGTCGTATCAGGCCCTCATGATGGGTCCAATCCTGTCGACCCGCAGGCTGGAGGAGTTGCAGGAGTTCCGACCTCCGGTCAAGTACCCGCGGACCCCCGGATACAGGCCTAGCGCCGAAGAGAATCCGTACAACGCTTGGTACTGGCGCTGCCGCATCGAGGGTGCGCCGAGCGGCATCCTCAAGGGCTTCGATGTCGGTATCAAGGATCCGATCGGGGTCGCCGGCGTGCCGCTGATGAACGGCTCTCGAATGCTCGAGGGCTACGTTTCCGAGGTCGATGCCACGGTCGTCACGCGCATCCTTGATGCGGGCGGCACGATCGTAGGCAAGACGACCACGGAAGAGACTTCGTTCTCCGCCGGTGGTCACACCTGCGCCTACGGTCCGATCCGCAACCCTCGCAAGCCGACGCATTCGCCGGGCGGTTCATCGAGTGGCAGCGCGGCCGCGATCGCCGCCGGCGATGTGAAGATGGCCATGGGCGGCGACCAGGCCGGTTCGATTCGAATGCCCGCTTCGCGTTGCGGTGTGGTCGGGCTGAAGCCGACGTACGGTCTGGTTCCCTACACCGGTGCCGTGATGGTCGAAATGACCATGGATCACCTCGGCCCGCTGGCCGACACTGTCGAAAACGCCGCCCGGCTGCTCACCGCGGTTGCCGGTCCCGATCCGCTGGATCCTCGGCAGCGTGGCGTGATTCCCGAGAACTATGTCCGCGACTACACGACGGCGATTGGCCGGGGCGTGAAGGGGCTGCGGATCGGTGTTTTGAAGGAAGGCTTCGGCCAGAAGCCATGGGCCGATCTCGGGTTTCCGGGCAGCGACGAGATCGTCGATCAGAAGTGTCAGGCCGCGATCAAGGCGCTGGAGAAGCAGGGCGCGATCGTGACCGAGATTTCCGTGCCGATGCACCTTGACGGGCCGCACCTGTGGAACGGTATCGGCATCGAGGGCCCGGCGGCCTTCATGATGCGGGGCAACAACCACGGCACCAACTGGCGCGGTTTCTACAACACGCCGTTGATCGATGCCATCGGCCGTGGGTTCGATTCGCGCGCGAAGGACTTGTCCGTGCAGGCCAAGATGGTGCTGATGCTGGGCGAGTATCTGCGCCGCAGATATCACGGCCGGTACTATGCCAAGGCCCAGAACACGCGGCATCTGCTGAATGCGGCTTACGACCGTGCGCTGCAGTCGTGCGACGTTCTGGCACTGCCGACGACTCCCTTCGTCACCCCGCCTTTGGCCGCTCCGGGTTGTTCGATCTTGGAAGACATGGCTGCAGCAATGGGTTGCCTCGCCAACACGGCGCCGTTCGACGTCTCGGGCCACCCGGCGATCACTGTGCCGTGCGGCGCGGTCGACGACCTCCCGGTCGGGCTGATGCTGGTGGGTCGGCAGTTTGAAGATCTGGTCGTTCTGCAGGCCGCCGACGCCGTCGAGAAGTCTGGGGATTGGCGCAAGAAGTAGTCCACCGTCAGCGCGCTCTGCCGGTGTGGTTCAGGACACGTTGAACACCATCCGGCCGAGTCGCGGCGGGGCCGGTAGACGCCGTATCGCCCGGCGCCCTTGCAGGGCGATGCGAGTTACCTCCGAAGAATGAGCACGCACGAATCCATTGTCCCGCATTCGCTTCGGGCGCGGGATCTCGGTTCGTGCGTCTCGTGGTCGCCGAGCATTCGGTCATCCAACAACAGCCTAAGAACTTATCCGTAAATAGGTAAAATATCAATCCGAACCGTATCGAACGCGGTGCCGGAGTGATGCGTTGAGCAAACGAGTTGATTCCTGGTTGGTAACGGACGAGTTCTGGCAGCGTGTTGAACCGCTGATCCCTCAACGTGCGCTGGTGCCGGACAAGCAGTACGTTCGCAAACCTGGCGCAGGTCGACCGGCCAAGCCGGCACGCCAAGTGTTCGAGGCCATCGTGTTTGTGCTGCGCACAGGCTGCCAGTGGAAGGCACTGCCCGCTGAGCGCTTTGGCAGCGCCAGCGCCATCCACAAACGCTTTCTCGAATGGGAGAAGGCGGGCTTCTTTGAAGCCGTCTGGAAAGCCGGTTTGGCGGAATACGACGACATGCAAGGCATCGCGTGGCGATGGCAAAGCGTCGATGGCGCGATGATGAAGGCCCCCTTGGCACAAGAAGCTGTCGGCCCGAACCCGACGGACCGGGGGAAAAAAGGGAAGCAAACGCCACCTGCTGGTGGACGGCCGTGGCGTCCCGTTGTCGCTCGTCGTGAGCGGGGCCAACGTCCACGACTGCAAGAGGCTTGATGCGGTGCTCAGCGCCGTTGTCATCAAACGCAAGAATCCACCCCACAGGCGAAACAAACACCTTTGCGCCGACGCAGGCTACCGTGGCGCCGAGCATCTGCGCACCATCGAGGGCCACGGCTACATCCCTCACGTCGTCAGTCGCCGAACGGAGGCAGCAATCAAGAGGCGCACCCCGGAGAAGAAGGCCAGGCGCTGGGTTGTTGAGGTTTGCCATAGCTGGTTCAACCGTTTCCGAAAACTGCTCGTGCGCTACGAGAAGCTCGAGCGCAGCTTCCTCGCACTCAACCATCTCGCGGCGGCGATCATCGCGTTTCGCAAGGTGCCTTTGAGTGTCAACATAATTTACGGATAGATTCTAAGACATATGCAACGCCTTTCTCCAGCGCCCCCCTTGTCCGATGAACAGTTGCGCAGCGCTGTCGACTGGGCCATCGCTTCGCGGCGCAGCATACGTGCGTTCCTGTCGCGTGACGTGACGGACGAGCAGGTCGAAGAGCTCCTGCAGGTCGCCCGCTACGCGGCTTCGGGGATGAACACCCAGCCGTGGGCTGTTCACGTGGTCAGGGAATCGGCCAAGGAACGACTGAGCGCGGCGATCATGGCCGTCCACAACGATCCAGTTGAGAGCCTTGAACTGGAGGAGCCCTACCAGTACTACCCGGTGGAGTGGACCTCTCCCTACGTGGATCGGCGGCGCAAGGTGGGCTGGGACCTGTACGGCCTTCTCAACATCGCAAAGGGCGACAAGGAGCGCATGCATGCCCAGCATGGGCGCAACTACACGTTCTTCGACGCACCGGTGGGATTGTTCTTCACCCTGCCGCGCATCATGGAGCAGGGCAGTTTTCTGGACTACGGCATGTTCCTGCAGAACATCATGGTGGCGGCACGTGCGCGCGGATTGGACACCTGTGCCCAAGTGGCGTTCACCAAGTTCCATCGCATCATCGCCACGGAACTGGAGATCCCGGACGACCGGATGCTCATATCCGGCATGAGCCTTGGGTACGCCGATACGTCGCGCCCCGAGAACACGCTGGCGACCGAACGCGAGCCCTCGGCCGCGTTCACGAGATTCCACAAAGAATGAAAAATGGAGACACGCTGATGAGTACCAATATCTACGCCGACGGCCTCGACCGTGCGCCAGCCAATTTTGTTCCGTTGACCCCGTTGCGCTTTCTCGATCGGACGGCGGATGTGTATCCGGATCGGACCGCGATCGTGCACGGCTCTTTCCGTCAATCGTGGGCGCAGACGCGCGAGCGCTGCTACCGCCTCGCCTCTGCGCTCGTGAAGCGGGGCATTCGCAAGGGCGACACGGTGTCGATCGTCGCGCCGAACACCCCTGCCATGTTGGAGGCGCACTTTGGCGTGCCGCTGGCGGGGGCGGTGCTCAATGCGATCAACGCGCGACTCGACGCCGATGGCTTGGCGTTCATCCTGGGGCACTGCGAATCGAAGCTGGTGTTGGTCGACCGGGAGTTCGGAGCCCTGGTTCGGAAGGCGGTCGCCGGCCTGAAGCGCCCGCCGGTCCTTGTCGACATCAACGATCTCGAGGCTCCGCAGGGCCCGTCAGTGGGCGTGACCGACTACGAGTCCTTGCTGTCTGAAGGGCTCGCCGATTTCGAGGGCGTGTGGCCCATCGACGAGTTCGAGCCGATCGTACTGAACTACACATCCGGGACCACGGGGGACCCGAAGGGCGTGGTCCCGAGCCATCGCGGCACCTACCTGATGTGCCTCTCGCAGCTGATCGACTGGGCGGTGCCGAAGGCGCCGGTCTATCTGTGGACCTTGCCGATGTTCCACGCGAACGGCTGGTGCTTCACCTGGGCCATCACCGCAGCGGCGGGTACCCATGTGTGCTTGCGCAAGGTGACCGCCGTTGGTGTCTTCGATGCGGTCACGGAGCACGGGGTGAGTCACTTTTGTGCTGCGCCCACGGTGCTGGGTTTGATTGTCAACGCACGCCCGGAGGAGCGGCGCGCGCTGCCGGGCCGCGTTCGCGTGCTCACGGCAGGGTCACCGCCGCCGGCCGCGGTGCTGGAGGCCGTCTCGGCCATGGGGTTCGATATCGACCATGTCTACGGCATCACCGAAATCTGCGGCACACCGATCATCTGCGCGTGGCAGGTGGCTTGGGATGGTCTGTCGCCCGTCGAGCGCGGGCGGCTGAAGGCCAGGCAAGGGGTGCGCGGCGCGATGCTGGAAGGCTTGCAGGTGGTCGACCCTGAAACGATGCTTCCGACGTCCAGGGATGGCGCAACGGCTGGCGAGATCGTGATTCGCGGCAACACCGTGATGAAGGGATACCTGAAGAACTCCGCTTCGACTCAGAAGGCGTTCGAGGGGGGGTGGTTCCACACCGGAGACATCGCCGTCGTCCACCCGGATGGGTACGTGCAGATCACCGATCGCTCCAAAGACGTGATCATCTCCGGCGGCGAGAACATATCGTCGGTCGAGGTCGAAGATGTGTTGCACCGGCACCCGTCGATCATGTTCGCCGCCGTGGTGGCGCAGCCTGACGACAAGTGGGGCGAGGTGCCATGCGCCTTCATCGAGCTCAAGCCTGATGCTCCAAGCGTCGAAGAAGCCGATGTGATTGCCTTTTGCCGCGAGCGCTTGGCGCACTTCAAGTGTCCGCGCCGCGTGGTGTTCATGGAGCTCCCGAAGACCGCGACGGGAAAGATTCAGAAGTTCCGACTGCGCGATGTGGCAGGCAGCCGCGAGGCCATCACGAAGCTGATGGGCACGCCTGTAAGCGGTTGACCATGGGGTCGAGCGCGGCATGATTGGGCGCCGGCGCATCGACCATCGCGACGCCGTTCCGCTTGCGTGCTTCGCTGCGCCCCGCGCGCTTTGGCCGGCTGGCGGTGGATCGCTCAGTGTTGGGGCGCCTGCGAGATGAAGGTTTCGAGCAGGCGTTTGAGCTGAGTCGTCTTGCGAGGGCCGAGTGCTTCCTCGATGGCGCTGTGGTGCGCGTTCACTCTGCGATTCAGGCGGTTCACGGTGGCCTTGCCCAGGTCGCTGATGAAGACCAGGACGCGGCGATTGTCCAGCGGGTCGACGGATCGCTGCACGAGGCCGCGATTGACGAGTTTGTCCATGTTCTTTGTAAGCGCTGGATGGTTGAGCAGGACAACTTCGGCCAGCTCGCCCATCGAATGCCCTTGCTCGTCCGACAGCACCTGCAGGATGCGCCAGTGCTCTTCGGTGCACTCCTCGTCGCAAATGGAGCGTGTCAACCTCAGCCGCATATTGCGGTTCGCTGAAGCCAACAGATAGGAGAGATAGTGTGAGAGATCTTGGTCTGGCATGGGATGTGCATTCGAGTGAGGTATCCGGCTATTTTAGTGACTTTCTATTTCCTTGGAAAGGGTATTGGGGAAAATACGGGTCATTCCGGTGCGCCGACGGCGCAATAATCTTCAACTGGTGCATCGACTTGATCTCGATGCCTCTTTTATGACATCTCGATCCAGTACATTGCGCACCGTTCGTTCCGGACCCCCGGACATCGCGAGCCGGCTGAAAGCCCGGCAAGAGTTGCGCATCGCGCTCTGCGTGCCGATCGGCGGCATCGCAGGCATCTGGGGCCCTTCGTCGCTCGCTTCGGCCAAGTTAGCGGTCGCGGAGCTTAACCAAGGGTCCGGGATCGCGGGCTATCCCTGCACGTTGACCATGATCAACGCGACGGACGACGATCCTGACGTCGAGAGTACGCTGTGCGAACTGGTGGAGTTCGGCGAGGTCGACGCACTGATCGGCATGCATACCAGTTCGGTGCGCCAGCGGGTGATTTCAGCCGTCGGCGGGCGCATTCCGTTCGTCTACACGCCGATGTACGAGGGCGGCGAGAACACGCCCGGCGTCTTCGCGATCGGCGAGACGACCGAGCAGCAGTTGCGCCCGGCGATCGAGTGGATCTCCCGCAGCCACCGTGTCAAGCGCTGGGTATTCGTTGCCAACGACTATGTCTGGGCGCACGCCTCGAACAGCCTAGCGCGGCGCTACGTTGGCGAGAGCGGCGGTGCCGTGCTGGCCGAGCACCGTCGGCCGTTCGGGACAACCGACTACTCGCAGATCATCGATCAGGTGCGCAGCCTGCGTGCCGACGCGGTTCTGGTGTCGTTGATCGGGCAGGATCAGGTGGAGTTCAATCGTGCATTCGGGGCTTCGGACCTGTCCGGCTCGGTGCTTCGCCTGTCGTGTACGGTCGCCGAGAACGAGCTGCTTGGCATCGGTGCGGAGAACACCGAAAACCTGTTCGTCTCGTCAAGCTACTTCGCCGCACTGAACACCGATGCCAACATGTCGTTCAAGGAGCGGTACCACGGCCACTTCGGCGACCGCGCGCCAACGCTCAATTCGTTTGGGGAGTCCACCTACGAAGGCGTTCACTTCCTTGCCGCGTTGATCGAGTGCGGCGCGTTGGGGCCGCTGTCGAGAAGGCGGATGTCGGACGGGCGGCTAGCCTACCGCAGCGCGCGCGGCGCGCCCTGCACAGCCGACGCCAAGAACAGTGCGCCCATCTACATGGCACGCGCCGACGGTCACTGCTTCAGCGTCCTGGCTCGGCTTTGATGCCATCGCTCGTGGCGGTGTCAAGCCGTTGGCGACCAGAGGTTGCCAATCCCGCGTAGGTGACGGCGACGCTGCTCGAGTGGTTCACTCCCTCGCTTGAAACGCACCTGGGGTCGTCCCCGTCGCTTTCTTAGCTGCGCGATTGAAGTTCGACTGCGATCCGAATCCCATTTGCAGTGCAATCTCCGCCAGGTCGGGGTCTCCTCGTTTTCAGTGCAATAAGTGACGGTACGAAAAGCTAGCACTGGCGCGGAGGTGGTGTTGGTAGATCGTTGATTTCATTGACTTTCCTGTTCACTTTCAAATCTGCGATTCGTGGCGTCAAACCGTGGTCGGTTTCATCCATTGGTGCCAGTTATCGATGCATTTGGCCGCGAAGGCAGGATTTGGTCAGCATAGCGGTCAACCGGGAAGCGAAACACACCCCGCAAGTTGATGCTCTCCAGCCTGGTGGGCGCAATCTTCCCGATCAGTTCCGGTGGAATGACCTGGCGGCGGTTCGACCAGCGATCCAGGACCGCCTGCATCTGTGAGGTATTCCACGCCATCACGATGTTGGCCATCAGGCTCAACGCATCGGCCACAGCCTGCATTTCATCGACACGTTTGGCCTGCGCCGGGCTGATCCGGCCGGTATAAATGGCGCGCTTGAGGGCGTTAACAGCCTCGCCCCGATTGAGCACCCGGCGCAACTCGTTCCTGAAAGCGTCCTTGACAAAGTAGTCAGCCAAAAACGCCGTACGCAGCAACCGCCCCAATTGCACGCCAGCCTCATAGATTGGATCGCCCTGGGCGGCAGAACCGAACCGCGCAAGAGCTGCCACCGCACTGGCATGTCCGCTCATGACCGAGGCTGCCAGGTGCACCAGACTATCCCAATGCTTTTCGATCAAAGCGACGTCGACATTGGCTTCGCACACCGCAGCGATTTCTGCGGGCACTTTGGTGCCGCGTGGCACAAAGAGGTGGCGCTGTTTGAGTTCCTTCAACCGCGGGCAAAGATCAAAACCAAGCAAACGGGCATGTGACATGGCAAAGTCGGTGTAGCCATGGGTATCCACAGCAAGCTGGCTGGTCTCCAGCTTTTCTTGGCGGATGACACCTTCAATGGCCACGCCCGCCTGGCGCTCATTGAGCACAAAGGGCTGCGCATGGAAGATGCCCCACCGGTCTTTTACATGGGAGTAGATTCCAATGGAAGGTGTGTTGCGCCGAGGATCAAGCCGGGCTTGCCACACCCGTTTGGTGGTCTCCATGGTCATCATGTCAGAAGATGCCAAATCGGACCGCCCCCAGGTGGCGGCAATCGGGTGTCGCTGCATGAATTCCAGCACAGCCTGGCAGGCCTGGCTCAGACGCCGTTCGTCCCGCGCCCAGCGCATGGCCTGGCGAATGCTGGTGGCAGACAATTGCGGAATCATGCGCGCGCATTCGACCGCAGTCAGACTGGTGCCGTGGGCCATGATGCCGGCATAGACCATCAGCAGCTCGTCGGTAGAGCGCGGCTCACGTCCGAGCATGATCCAGCTAAAGCGCACCTGGGCGTCAACGGCCAGAATCACTTCCGGCAATTGAACCTCACCGATGCGGTGATCCAAAGCCGCGCGCAGCTTGGTCACTTCTGGGTCTTCGTCCTCTGCGGGCAATGGCGACAAATGGAGTTCATCATCCACGCGCAGTACGCCACTGCGGGCTGCAGCGGCCACCGCATCGACACCGGCAGTTACTCTGGCCAGCAAAGGCTTCAAGAAAGTGGCAGCCTTGCTGGGTAACGATAGACGGGCATAGTGTTTCTTGGACTCTGCCTGCCAACGCTCGTCCGTGAAGAACAAGCGCGCACGACCCCGAAAGCTCAGGCTGTGCTCAATCCAGACCGAGCCATTGCGCACCGCGCGGCGCAGGGCAAACAGGGTGGCCACCTCCAACGCCTGAAACGCCCGTTCCCGGTCTGGGCTGGAGATCGAAACCTGCCAGATCATTCCCAGACTTGGTGCCACCACTTCAACTGGCAGCTTTCTGGATCCTTTGAGATATAAAGCTTGCAGCTTGGCAAGGTACTCGATGGCAGGATGCTCGCCGGTGGCCTGCCAGGGCAGCTTTGCAATGGCGACGAGCAACGACCGCACGGGGCGAATTCCATCAATCAATCCCTCGCGGACCAGGGAGGCCCTGCTCGGTGGTTTGCGTTTCTGGGTTTCGGTGATCAAGGCTTCAAGACGGGCACGCAACTCAGCATCTGGCACCGCACCTTGCGCGCTCAAGGCAACAAGTTCGCCGAGCAGCGTTTTGTACATTGCGGCCCAATTGACGGTAGCGGGGACATCGGCGGCAGCCTGACGCCACAGATCGGCGATCCGGCGCTGCACCATAAGGATCAACTGGTCTGTGGTGGTGAACAGGCAATACCGAAGAAAGCATGCGACCTCCACGGTGCGCGCTGGCTCTTTGATCTTGGCTCCGGCTGAGGGCGGCCTGGAGACAAGTCGGCGCGCGTAGCGGCGCAAGATGAGATCGGGGATGTCTGCCAGGTGCTTATGAACGTCCAGCGTGTAAAGCAGGTCGATGCGCTCCAGTACCTCGCTGATTTGGCGGGTTGAGTGTTTCGCCGGTGCAGCCCATAGCCAACTCTGCTGGGTTTGTCCATCTGGGCGCAGCTCTGAAACTGAGGCTCGCCAGCGATCAAGTGTTGCTGGATCAACGCTGGCGGCGATGGCGGTGCCTGTTTCAACTTCAAGCTGGGCAAGTGCCGCCGCAATCAGTGTCCGAATTGCCCGCTCGTGCACGATCACCAGCTTGTTCTTGTACAGCCATTGACGCGCCCGCACGAGTAGCTGATCGCGGTCGGCGCAGCGCGCCACTTCGTCGCGCAGTTCACGTACCAGTGAGCGGCGCTGGTGCTCGCTCATCCACTGGAATCCAAGGACCGTGCAGGCTACTTGTTGGTGATCGAATAGCGTGCGCCCGCGTTCATACATGGCTCTCAGCGAGGCGACTTCTGGTGCTGCAATGCCAAGCTCGTTGCCAAGGTGGCGCCACAAGGCTACTGGAATTACCCGAAAGGCACCGAGCAAACGCCCACTCATGCGCAGGAAACCAATATGGAGCGCCAGACCAAGCTTGTGGGAATCACCT
>NZ_CP026267.1:0-53893 GCF_003071665.1 Aminobacter sp. MSH1
AATAGCGCTCCTGGTGGCCCAGGAATTGGTCTCAGCCGTTGATGCGCGAGCCGCGGCCGAACTTTTGGGGGTCAGCTCTCGATCGATTTACGCGCTGGTCGCTCGTTTTCGAGCCTCGGGTGGATTGATGAGCTCGCTGGCTCCGAGAAAGCCATCCGGCGGCCGAGGCAGATCGAGAATGCCGGCGCGGGTGGACGACATTGTCACCGCCGCAATCTACGACACCTACCTGACGCGGCAGAAACGTCGGATCGTCCGGCTGGTCGAGGAAGTTCAACTTCGTTGTAAGAAGGCCGGATTGGTTGCACCATCGGCGAAAACTATCCGCCGTCGTCTTGAGACCATTCGGGCTGAAGAAGTGGCACGTCGTCGTGAGGGCCCGCGCAGTAACTCAGCAAGGAGGTTGACCTCAGCCGCGGGCCATGGGCCAATATCGACGGAACCACTCGGCATCGTCCAGATTGACCATACGCCGGTCGACATCATCCTGGTGGACGAAATCAGCCGACTACCCGTCGGGCGGCCATGGCTTACGGTGGCGATCGACGTCTATAGCCGCTGCATCACTGGCTTTCTGGTATCGTTCGAAGCGCCATCAGCAACGAGTGTTGGTCTCTGCCTTGCCAACACTGGTGTCGAAAAGAGAGCCTATCTCGATGGCCTTGGTCTGGATACCGAGTGGCCGATCGCAGGTGTGCCGCGTCTCCTGCATCTCGATAATGCCGCGGAATTTCATGGCGAAGCTCTTGCACGTGGCTGTCAGCAGCATGGGATCGGTCTGGAATATCGCCCGAAAGGCCAACCGCATTTCGGTGGCGTGATCGAGCGTCTGATCGGCACATTGATGAACCTGGTGCATGATTTGCCGGGTACGACGTTCTCAAATCCGGTTGAACGTGGAACCTATGACAGTGACGCGGCTGCAGTCCTCACCTTGTCAGAGCTGGAGCGCTGGCTGGCTCTGGCGATCACCGGTCGATACCACCACGAGGTCCATGAAGGGATCATGGAGCCACCGCTCGTGCGGTGGACGCGCGGTATTGCCGAGCATGGCAACCTGCGTGCAGTCGGCAATAGCCGGGAATATCTGGTCGACTTCCTGCCCGTGGTGCGCCGAACGATCCAGCGGGATGGGTTTACGCTCGACCACATCACCTACTATTCCGACGTTCTGCGCCCGTGGATCGCGAACCGGGATCGGTGCCGATCCTTCTTGATCCGCCGTGATCCCCGCGATCTGTTACAGATTTTCGTGCTCGAGCCAGGTGGCCGCAGCTATGTGACGGTGCCCTGCCGGCGTCTGGAGCGGCCCGGAATATCGCTCTTCGAGCACCGCCAGGCCGTTCAAATGATCAAGGCTGGCGGTCGGGCCCAGGTCGATGAAGAGGTCATCTTCAGGACGGTGGAACAGCAGCGCGGGCTGGTGAAGGCTGCGGCAAGGAAATCCAGAGCAGCCCGGCGTCAGTTGGCGCGACAGACGCCGGGCCCTGAAACGCCGGTGGATCGTGTGGTTGTCATGCCGACGATCGAAAACGAGCGCGACGGTGATGATCAGGCTCCCGTCCCACCGCCATTTCCGGTGGAAAAATGGTGACAATGGATCTCAACCACCTTGCTCCAGACCTGCGAACGATTGCCGCGGGAGATGACGCCCAAAGAATTGCGTTTATCCGGGGTCAGTGGTGGATTGGCTATCCGCAGGCGCAAGCTGCACTCGATCTCCTTCGCACGGCCATGGAGAACGAGCCGGGACGCGTTAGACCGCAATGTTTTCTCCTGCTGGGGCCGACCAACAACGGAAAATCGATGATCGTTGAAAAGTTTCGACGCGATCATACACCACCGGCCAGGACGGGCAGGGACGAGGAAAATATCCCTGTTGTTGTGGTGCAGATGCTTACGGATCCGAGTGTTGCGCGGTTCTACCAGCATCTCCTGGAAGTTTTGGGGGCGCCGGTCCGGAGAACTGCCCGGAAGCATGATCTGGAAGCGCAGGCGTTGTCCATCCTCAAGAGGGTGGGTGCCAAAATTCTCATCATTGACGAATTGCATAACATTCTGGCCGGTTCGTCGCCGGCGCAGCGTGAGTTCCTCAATTTGCTGCGTTTCCTCGGCAACGAATTGCGAATCCCGGTTGTGGGGGCAGGGACGCGGGACGCATATCTCGCCCTCCGCACAGATCCGCAGCTTGAGAATCGGTTCCACCCGATCATCCTGCCGGTATGGGAGGAGGGTGACGAACTTAGCCGGCTGACCCAGAGTTTTGTGGCGACGTTTCCGCTTCGGAAGCCTTCATTTCTCAGCTCGGCCGAGCTGCAGCGCTGGATTCTGGCTCGCACCAGCGGAACGATCGGCGAAATTGCTGCTCTTTTGCGTTCAGCTGCTGTTGCAGCGGTCGAGAGTGGGGAAGAGGCGATCAATCAGCGGTCACTCCGTCTGATGAAATATCATGGGCCGGCAGAGCGGCGACGTCTCACCGAGAAGCTTCTGGTCTGACGATGGCGACGAGGTTGCCGATTCATCCTCAGCCATTGCCGCAAGAAGCTCTGTCATCATGGCTATGGCGGCTCGCCGATGCATACGACATGGGTGCCGGCGAATTCGCTGAAGCAGCGTTGGGGATCCAGAGGCTGGATATCGGGCTGGTGGATTTCTGGCCATCTGCCGCTTTGATCAAGAAGCTGGTGGAACGCACCGGTGTGGCTTCCGGTCGAATCCGGGCAATGACAATGGCGGCCTACGTACCCTATCTGCTGGACAGGCTGGCGCCGCAAAATGACATCTTTCCCTCCTATTGTTGTCAGTTCGGTGCTTTCGAAAACCCGGCCTTGCGGGTGCGGCCGGTGCGGGATGCTTGGTGGCTCCCCTGGCTTTCCGGAGATCTCGCTGACGGTAAGATGATCGGGTGCATTGACTGCCTGCGGGGCGATCGGGCCCGGTTTGGCCGGCTATACTGGCGAGCGAACTGGATGGTAAGCTGCCCGGAGCATGGCGTCCTGCTGCAAGCTGCCAGTCCCGCCGAACAATCCGAATATCCAGTTCCCCAGGAAGCCGCCGCAGAACTTGCTTCGCTTGACGGCCTGACCCTGCAGGCCGTTACGAAGGGCAGGGTACAATTGCCCGATGGCCGCATTGTTCACGGTGGCCTTTGGCTTCGTGTTCTACGCGGCGTGATCGATGAGATCTGCCGGCCGCGCCGCATGAAGGATCCGGCACGTCCGCCGGTCGAAGCGGCTTGGGCGGTCGCAGGTCTGCCCTATCGCCATGCCTTGGGGCGCTGGGGCATTTACGAGAAGTTGGGTCGTTTAGAGCGGGCCAACGTGCTGAAAGTAGCAGCCTTAGCCATGCTGCCGCTGATCAGGGCGGGGCTCAAGCCGTTGAAGACATCCATGCGCCCGTTGGAAACTGGAGCCTCGCGTAATGCCGCTCTCTCGCGGAATTTCGGGATGATGCCGGTCCAAATCGAAAACATCACCCTGCTTGCCCGTGAAAACGACGATGTTGCGATCGATCTGCGCCGAATGCTGAACCATCACCCACGCAGCGCACGGTTCGTCGCTCAAACGGACGAAACCCTCGAAAGCCTGGGAATTCCAGTGTTGGCGCCGCTTATTGTTGCCGGGACACCCGACCGCTCCGATCACCCCTACTGAAGACAGCTTTGTCCCGTCAGTGCAGTCCACTGTGACAAATGACAATTGCTTGACGCTCAGTTGACCTCAGTCCATAGTCCCACGACGGGACGAAAGGTGCTGTTGCAAATGAACATGGCTGACAAATTATTAGGCATATTGTCATTGTTTTCGCCTGAGCGATCGATTTGGTCGACAAGCCAGATGGCTGATTCTTTGGGTGTCTCGGTAAGCACGGCTTATCGGTATTGTAAAAGCCTGCAGGCTGCGGGGCTTTTGGATCCGCTGCCTGGCGCGCGCTTCAAGCCTGGTCCAGGCTTTATGCACTATGATCGCATGATCAAAGACTCCGATATGCTCTTAAAAGCTGCTGATCCTGTGATGTGCAGGTTGTTGAAAGCGGCACCGAAGGCGTCAGTGGTGTTTTTATGCCGCCGTTTTTCTGACCGGATTTTGTCAGTGCACGAGCACCGCGGTTCGGAATGGTTTGAAAAAGCGAGTTATGAGCGCGGCCGGGCGATATTCTTGTTTAAGGGGGCTACCTCCAAGATCATTCTTGCGAACCTTAACGCCAGCGAGCAGAAGCGGGTCTTTTCAACCCACACAAATCTCATTTCTCAATTAGGGCTCGGCAATACCTGGCCGGAGTTCAGCAAGGGGTTAAGAGCTATTCGTGCTGCCGGATATTGTCTGGCAGTCGAAGAGGTTCAAGCAGGGCGAACTGGCATAGCTGTTCCCATACTAGATAGCGAAAAGTCTGTTTTGGGCAGTTTGAGCATAGGTGTCAGAAGCGTTGATTTGAATGTGACCGGGCCACTGGTCCCCCTGCTTCAATCTGCGGCTTTTGAAATCGAAGGGCAGGTGGCGGCGTCAGCCGCAAATGAGAGGCCGGCAAGGAGCCAATCCGCTAACAAGAAGGATGAGGACGACGGCGCAACTCGTATGCATTTCTAATCACTAGGGAGGAAAATATGACTAATATTAATCGCTGTTTTGGGCTGGCCGTTTTCGGTCTGCTTTCGTCGAGTTTGGGTGCTTATGCCCAAGAGGTTACGCTTAAAGCTGCTGGAGCGTTTCCCGAGCCGTTCTATTTTATGACGCCGTTCTTCGATTTCGTCGACGAGGTAAACGAAGAAGGCAAAGGGCTGGTGCAAATCCAATATGTGGGCGGGCCGGAGTCAATTCCCACAGATCAGCAGCCGCTCGCTTTGCGTAACGGTGTGATCGACGTCTTGTACAGCTCTACCGCCTATTACACCGGTATCGTGCCAGAGGCATTGTTGTTGCAAGCCAGCAACATCACCCCGGTCCAGGCGCGTGAGAGCGGTGCGCTCGACGATCTCGACGAGGTCTATCGCGAACGATTAAATGCAACGTTTTTGGCCCATTTTGGCGGGGGTGCCAACTTTCACATCTATCTCAAGAACGAGCCGACGTTGACCGAGGCCGGCCTGCCAGATCTTGCCGGACTTAAAATTCGTTCAGCTCCCAATTATACGAAATTTCTCGAAAAACTTGGTGCTACTCCCGTCACGATCCCTCCCGCCGAAGTTAATACGGCTCTTGAGCGCGGCGTGGTAGACGGGATTGGCTATCCGGCGGTGGCGTTTACGCAAAATGGATTTCAGAACTATGTAGGCTATCGCATTGACCCAGGCTTTCAGCAACTCGATCTGGTGCTGAACATGAACGTCGACGTTTTCAACCGTCTCAGTGACGAGCAACGCGATTTTTTGGTCGAGAAGGCTAGAGATTGGGAAGAGAAGGTTTTCGAGATCAATTCGCAACAGGCGGCAAGCGAAAAAGCAGAGATGGAATCGGCCGGCATGCAGTTTTTTGTACTCGATGATGCGGCGAGTACGGAATATCTCGACATCGCAAGCTCAACAATTCTGGAATCAGTCAAGGAACGGGCGCCGGATTTGGCCGATGAACTGTTCAGTAAACTGACGACTGCGGACTAATACGCAATGTCAAAACATTACGACAGCGTGATCACCGCGTTCGCCGGCCTTGGTGCCGCTTCGATAGGGATCATTTGTATTTTGATAGTCGCAGAAGTCGGTTCACGCGCGCTCGGCATATATATGCCGAGCGGAACCGATACACTGTCTGAACTCACGTTGCTCTTTTCGACCATGTTGGCGGCTCCGTGGATGGTGAGAAACTCAGGACATGTCTATGTCGAAACTCTACTTGCGTTGTTGCCGGGCAATGGGCGCCTTTGGGTCAATAAGGTGATTTATGCGTTTGCGATCCTGATTTCTGCTGTGGTCACTTATTTCGCCCTAAAGCTCGCCAGTGACGCCTTCGTGCGCGGCGATGTGAGCGTCAAGACGATTGATGTTCCTTCGTGGTTGCCATTCGCGGCCGTGGCATTTGGTTTTGGATTGAGCGGGGTTGAATTCCTCCGCTTCCTGGTTGGCAAACGGTCTTATTACTCCAAGAACGAAGTTAAGGCGTGACTCCATGGCATGGTATGTTTCCGGCTTACTAATGTTGTTAAGCATCCTGATCCTCATGGGGATAGGATTGCCAATCGCATTCACATTCATGGCGGTCTCCCTATTCGGCGCCTATGTATTCATGGGCGGCATGTTCGGTCTCGAACAGGTCGTGGCCAACGCATCTACCGCTGTCTCGAGCTTCTCGTTGGTTCCAATCCCGCTTTTTCTTTTGATGGGAGAACTGTTTTTCCACACGGGACTCGCGATGCGTATCTTCAAAAGCATCGATGTGCTGATCGGCAATATGCGAGGACGTCTGGCCTACCTGAGCGTTATCAGTGGGACGATCTTTGCGATGCTTTCGGGATCGAGTATGGCCAATACCGCGCTGCTCGGTGGACTGCTCGTGCCTGAGATGGAGCGCCAAGGGTACAATCGTCGTATCGCCATCGGGCCGATCTTAGGCGCTGGCGGATTGGCTATGATCATTCCTCCATCTGCGCTGGCCGTACTGTTGGGAAGTCTGGCCAAAATCGACATCGGCGCGCTTCTTATCGCGGGGATCGTGCCCGGCATAGTACTTGCGGCATCATATATCGCGGTGATCTTTGCGAAGATCAAGTTCGATCCTGATTGTGTACCGGATGTTGCTCCCACGTCGCATTCGGTCAAAGAGAAGTTTCAGGCAATATTCCTCAGTCTCTTGCCTGTCTCGCTCATCATTATGGCCGTGCTCGGTTCGCTGCTTGGCGGTTTCGCGACCCCATCTGAGGCTGCAGCCATTGGTGCAATAGCTGTGTTCCTGCTTGCTCTGTCGTTGGGGTTGGTTACGTTGCGCGTCATCGCCAAGTCGCTCATCGCGACGGTCAAGGTGAGCGCAATGATCCTCATGATCATCGTGGCATCCTCGACATTCAGCCAAATACTCGCGTTCTCTGGAATAAGTGCCAACGTAGTAAACGGAACAGTCTCTATTCTGGATGGCCAGATTGCCATGATGTTGGGAATGCTTGTTGTGATGGTGCTACTCGGCATGTTCATGGACCAGATTTCCATGATGCTGATTACTATCCCAATTTTTATACCCATCGCAAACACGCTGGGCTTCGATATGGTTTGGTTCGGCATAATCATGCTTCTATCTCTCGAAGTTAGCTTGTTGACGCCACCGTTCGGGCTCGCCCTCTTTGTGATGTTGGGGGTTGCGCCGTCAGGCACGACATTGGGCGAGATCATCGCTGCGTCGTTACCCTATACCGCCTGCATTTTTGCTCTGATCGCATTGGTAATCGTCTGGCCTGAGCTGGCGACGGCACTTCCCGGATTGATGATGTGACAACAAACAATAACACAAGCCCCCCAATGCTAAAGAAACCGAACCCGGAAAGTACTAGACATGCCGACAATGTATACTTCGCCTAATAAACATGGAGAAACCGAGCGCGTCGGATCTATCGAGGTTACGCATAACTTCGTTTCGGCTCCGGGCGCTGTAATCCCGATCGACTGGCATTTTGTCGAGGCCGGCGAAAAAACAGCCGAAACGATTCTGTTTTTACACGGCAATCCAGAAAGCTGGGTCGCCTGGCATCCGCAAATCAAACATTTTGCGGACCGCTATCATATCATTGCGCCGGATTTGAAAGGTTATGGCCAGGGCGACAAGAGGCCAGGTGACTGGCGCTGGGAAAATGTCGCCGAGGAGATGCTAGCTCTGCTGGACAAGATTGGGCTCACGAAGTTTCACATCGTTGCGCATGACCGCGGATGCGTGCTGGCCGACTATATGGCGGGGAATCACAGCGAACGCCTCCTATCATATGTTCGCATGCAGCAGATTTGCCATATCCTGCGGTTGGAAAATTCACCCCAATCGGTTTACTTGGCCGATCCGATTTTCGGTCCGAACATCTACGGCAATCCGGACTTCTATTTCAAATTCCGGCTGCAAAAAATGCTTAAGAATCCGGTGAAGCAGGAGTTGCTCGACTTGCTTAAGGCGCAGATGCGTTTCCCCGGCATGAACACAGCGGTCATTCGCTATTTTCAGTCTTCTTCGTTTGAAAAAGAACGACTGGACCGGACCAGCCGGCTTTTCAAGAACATGCATTTTCCCGTGCTTCTTCTTCAGGCCGCGGACGACGATGGACAGCCGCCCTTTTATTATAACGATCCAACAAATCCGGCTGTGGCGCAGTTCCCAAATGCACGTTTGCAGTTCATCGAAAACTGCGGTCACTATAGCAACCTCGAAAAACCTGAACAGGTCACTGCTGCAATCGAATCTATGCTTCAATATGTAAGGAAGGGAGAGTAAAATGGAATTTCTCGATGATGTTTGGTATTGCTGTGCGCTCAGCACTGAAATGAGCAAACAGCCCTTGAGAAGGGTAATCTGCGAGATTCCGCTTGTCTTTTTCAAAACCGAGTCTGGCCAAACCTGTGTTCTTGAAGACAGGTGCTCTCACCGTCAGGCGCCCTTGTCTCATGGTGAGGTGATCGGTGAGGGTATTCAGTGCGCTTATCACGGGTTCGTATTTGGAGGAAGCGGACGCTGCACCAGAATACCACATCAAGATAGACAGCCGGCGGCTGCCGATATTCGCGCATTTCCTATTGAAGAGCGGTGGGGATATGTTTGGGTATGGTTGGGCGGTGCGGACAATGCCGATCCAGACAAGATCCCACATATGCCCTGGATGGAATCTGAAGATTTCAGGCCCGTTTGTTTCCACTTCCACGTCAAAGCGAATTTCCAGCTGATGGCCGACAATCTGCTGGACGTTTCGCACACCGACTTCCTGCACAAAAACACCATCGGTTCGCAAGCGTCGCATGCAGATTTCAAAGGTGAAACCAAGGTCGAGATGTCAGGTGAGATCGAAGGCGACCGGGTTACGGCGCGCCGCAAGATCTTCAATACGCCGCTGGGCAAAATCGCCGCAGGATGGGCGCAGACCGAAAAACCGGTCAACCGCACTAATACGATGATGTGGGAAGCGCCAAACACCGTGCACTCGTTCCTTGAGTTTGAGAACGATGAAACCAACAGCTCGGTGCACATGGAACACATCATGACGCCTGAAACACGCAACACAACGCACTATTTTATGAATTGGTGCCGGAATTTCGGGCTCGATAACAAGTCATATACCGATGACGATGTGCGGCGTGAGCTGACCCTGGTTGTTGTCGGCGAAGATATGCCGATGGTTGAGGCCCAACAGCTCAACCTCGAAGATTTTCCCTACATTCGAGATGTGGCGGCCAAACAGGATCAGTTCGTGATGAATGTCCATCGCTGCCTGATAAGCCTTTATGAGAAAGCCGGGAAGCAAGCGCCTCGCGAAATTGCACGGAACCACGCGCAGCGCAAGTCCGCGTAGGATGGTTAAATGTCGTGTCTTTCTGGGTGTTGATGGCTTCTCGCACGGTCTGCTCAGGGCAATGCGGGGCCTCACCGGGCGTAGGCGCCTAATACCCGACGAATTACATAGGCGAAAGGGCCAAAAATGACCAAAGACAACGTTGTACTCTACCACGGCCTGGCGTCGACTTGCTCGAAAAAGGTCCGTCTTAGCCTTTATGAAAAGGGCATACCTTTCGAGAGCAAGTTGCTCGATTTACAAAAATTCGAGCAACACGATTCCGAATACCTCAAGCTCAATCCCAATGGCGTCGTGCCCACGCTGGTTCATAACGGACAACCGATCATCGAGTCGTCCTTGATCATCGAGTATATTGAGGATGCGTTTGACGGTCCTTTACTGCAAGCTAAGGATGCCTTTACGCGTTATAAGGTCGCCTATTGGCTGAAGTATTCCGATGACGTGGCCTATAAGGCTGTCTACGCGCCGACTTGGCATGCGCTGAAGGATCGTGCGAGCGCGCAGCTGTCGCAGGAACAGCAGGACGCTACCCTAAGCCGGGTGCCGACTCGGGAACGTCGTGATCGTTGGAAAAAAATGGCCGATGGGGGCTATAGCGAAGATGAGCTGGCGGATGCCTATGAGAAAATGAACGCTTGCCTCGATTACGCTGAAAAGTCCTTGGAAAAGGATGGCCCCTGGCTAGCCGGGGAGCACTATACCCTCGCAGATATCGCTATGATTCCATTCATAGACCGGATCAAGAATTTGCGGCCCGAATTTATGGAGTCGGATCAGTATCCGGCGTTGAACGAGTGGTATGAACGCATGTCCAAGCGGGAAGCGTTTCAAAAGGCCTTCAATTTCGTGGATGATCCTCGCTATGCGGAGCTTCCGAATTTCTGAAGATGTGCGAATTGGTCGGCGTTATTGCTCTTGGAGGTGATTTTTGATCAGCGCGGCATGGGTGGCGATGATCCTGTTGAGGCGCTCGGGGCTTTCTTTGCTATAGGTGCTTTCATCGGTAATAAATGAAACCGATGCGAAGATTCCAGATTCCCTTTGCATAACGGGGGCCGCGATTCCGACCAAGCCTTTGTCGACCATGCCATGCCCAATGCTAATGCCGATCCTGCGGGTTGCCGACAAGTGCCTTTTCAGATCGGCAAGGTGGTCCTCGTCCTGAGTATAGTGCTGAATGATTTTCTTGCGGGTGCGGGAAGGCAGTATTGCAAGTATTGCGAGGGACGTGGCGCCGTAGAGAATGGGCATGGGGCGGCCGCGTTCAAAGCTTGTCTGCCGCGTGAAATCATGCGTACGATGATCATTCACACACATGACCTGATTGCCATACAAACGTGCCAAAACACCGATGCCCGGCAGTTTTGCCTGTTCGACCAAGGTGGACAAATATCTGTTGCCGGCATTAATGAGTGGATCGGTTAGTCTAATCTTCCGCTCGACCTCCATGAATGCGGGACCCAGACGGTATTTGGCGTCAACAGTGCTCTCAAGAAATCCCGCATGTACGAGCTCGCGGAATAGCCGGTATATCGTGCTGGCAGGCCTTCCAAATTCCTCTGCGATTTCGGAAATCGTCCAAACAGGCCTATCCTGAGAGAACGCATCGAATATGCGTTCATAACGCCGGAATCCCATCATTGCTGGAGACTCTTTGGCGCCCGCCCGTTTTAGTCTTTTGTTATCGCCCAAATTGGTCATGCGAATGAAATAGCATTCTGCAATCGATTGAGGAACCGCTTTTAGCACTGAATCAGGGTGAGGTGTGAAACCTAACCGGTTTGCCGGTGGCCAATTGGTTGAAGTTATGCCACCAGGGGCTGGTTGCTCGATCGTTGCATAGTAGTTGCTCTCCGCTCCGGCTGGCGGAATGTTTCCGATTGGATCCAGGCGCCGATGGTTGGGAATGGTTGAAGCGGTCTACCAACTCGAGCGTGGCGAACTCGACTGCTTCGAAGTCTTTCCACGGCCCTCGCCGACAAATGACCTCGCCCTTGTATAGTCCAGTTTGCGGGAGCCTTGCGAAGGATCTCGTTGGCTTGTCGAAGCTCCTTGTGCTCACCGTTCCAGAGCTTTCAGCTTCTCGGCCACATCGGTCGAAACGCCGGCACGCTTGCCGCCATCAACCTCGGCTTTCTTCATTCACTCGTTGGGAGGGTGGGCAGAGCACCCGATCTTCCCCGAGACCGAAACAATAGCTGCCGAGCGGGAGGCATATTCCCCGACATGCTTTTGTACCTTCCGGACCGCACGCTCGCGCACTTCAGGTGAAAACTTGCTCGTCGTTTTGCTCATGATGCTCCATCCTCAGGAGTTAGAGCCTCCGGAAAACCCCGTGCGGTTCAGTGCCTAGTTCTGGTTTTCGCCACCATTTTTCCGGGCCTCACCACAGCGCGGCAATGCGAACAATAAAAAATTCATATAGCGACTTTTTGTGCAAAAGGAACTTGCAATATTATCATTTGTATGTAAAAAAGAAAAAAAATATGGAGACAGTTTCTGATGACCCTCACCGCAGTGCAAGCTGGCGTCTATTTGCATCACTTGTGTTTTGAGAGTTCGGATCCCGCCAGGCTGGCCAGATTTTATGGTGACGTCATGAACATGGATGTGACCAAAATGGCGGATGGAGAATGGCGTTGCGAGGGACCAGCCCGACGAATGATTATCGTTCCAGGCAATGACAAGAAATTGGCATTTGCAGGTATGGCTTGCCGGGACAAAGATGGCGTTCAGGACTTGAAAAGCCGTGCCCAAAGTGAAGGCATAAAAATATTGGAGTCGCCGTCTCCATATTTGGGGGCGGGTTCTTTTGCGGTGCGTGATCCCGATGGACATCTGATTTGTTTTGGAGCTGCCAAAGCCAGTGAAAACACGAAAAAAGGTATTAGCGGTCCTGTTCAGCATTTGACTTTCGCGTCGTTGGATGTCGAGCGGTTTGCCGAATTCTATCATGGCAAATTGGGATTTGGTCTCTCGGATCGGGTGCTACATTCGGACGGTTCGATGGCCACGTGCTTCACTCGGGGCAACCATGAACATCACAATATCGCATGCTTTAAATCGGATCGTGTAGGCGTGGACCACCATTCCTATGAAGCCGGTGAGTGGATCACCATTCGCGACTGGTGTGATCACTTTGCTGCGCACAATGTTCAGCTCATGTGGGGGCCTGGCAGACACGGGCCAGGTAATAATCTATTCATATTCATCGTTGATCCAGATGGAAACTGGATCGAAGTGTCAGCTGAATTGGAAGTCGTTCACGACCGCCCAGTCAAAGATTGGCCGCAGGCAGAGCGAACGCTCAACAAATGGGGAAAAGCTATCCTGCGTACTCCAGTCTCGGACAAGGGGGCAACAGCGTGAAATTTGTAAGCTTCTTGCGCCTAGGCAGGCCGGGCTTCGGTGCTGTAACAGGAAATGGCATCGTGGACCTAACAGGCCGTCTGTCACCAGAATTCATATCGCTAAAGCATGCCATCGCTCACGACTTGCTGTCCAATTGCAATGAGTATGCAAGAGACAAAAGTGCTGAATATTCTTTTGCCGATGTCACCTTGCTGCCGGTTATTCCTGATCCCGCCAAGATAATTTGCGTAGGGTTGAATTACGAGACGCACCGTGCCGAAACCAGGCGACCGGAAGCGAAGTATCCGACAATTTTCACGCGCTTTGCGGACACTCAAATTGCACACGGTCAGGCGATTCCCAAGCCCAAGCTCTCGGAGAAGCTTGATTGGGAAGGCGAGATGGCTGTGGTTATTGGTCGTGGCGGGCGTAACATAGAAGTCGATTCTGCACTTCGGCACGTTGCGGGATATGCCTGTTACAATGACATAACAGTGCGTGATTGGCAGAAGCATACCCATCAATTCATACCTGGAAAAAATTTTCCTGGCACCGGTGCCTTTGGGCCCTATCTCGTAGATCAGGAGGAGGTGGGCGACTATAGAAAATTGCCCATTCAGACACGGTTAAACGGCGACCTTGTGCAGGATGCCAAGCTTTCGGATCTTATATTCCCAGTGGACGAATTGATCGCGTATTGCTCGCAGTTTACACCGCTTTCGGCAGGTGACGTGATATTGACTGGAACGCCTGGTGGTGTCGGGGACCGAATGGATCCCCCAACCTATATGAATCCGGGCGACTTGATTGAGGTCGAAGTGGGCTTGTTGGGCACTCTCTCAAACCGGGTTGAGATCGAAACTTGAAGCTTAGCCGTATGTTGGTCTGCCGATCCGGCGGCGCATATGCGCGCGCGAGTTGGTCGATGCATTCAGTGCGACCTAATCGCAGAAGTCGTCAATCAAAAGCGCAAACTCCGGCGGGACAATTCTGATGTCGTTAATGAACGTTCGAGTTGAAGAAATCGCTGATGAAGCAGAAGACATAAGGTCATTCACTCTCGTGAGTGTAGAGGGCGGTCAACTACCACCGGCAGAACCCGGATCTCACATTAATGTGCATATTCCGGGTGGGCCGGTAAGACAGTATTCGATCTGCGGCCATGCTGCTGACACTTCGCGATATGTAATTGCGGTCAAAAAAGAGCCCAATTCTCGGGGCGGTTCAGTTGGCATGCACAACAATGTCCGAGTGGGCGATGTGATCAGAATCGACGGGCCGAGAAACAATTTTAAACTCGTAGATGGAGACGGGGAAGCGCTGCTCGTTGCAGGCGGTATTGGGATTACGCCGATCCTTTCGATGGCGCGGTATCTGTCATCAGTTGGCCGTCCCTTCCGGCTGCAGTATTTTACGCGCTCAGTCGCTTGCACGGCGTTCCATGACGAATTGACCGGCGAGGAATTTAACGAGCGCGTGCACTTTCAATATGCGCTCCAACCCGACGCGGTAAAGGCTTATCTGCGGCGCTTGCTTGTCGGACCACCGCATAATGCTCACTTGTATGTATGCGGACCCAAGCCGTTCATGGATACCGTGCTCGATATCGCAGGCGCGCACTGGCCACCTGATCATGTGCATGTCGAGTACTTCTCGGCTGACCCCAAGGCAACATCGGAAGACGGTAGTTTTGAGGTCGAACTGGCGCGCAGCGGCAAGACTATCATGGTTTCCGAGGGGCAGACAATTGTGGAAGCGCTGGAATCTCACGGGATTTCCGTGGAATTGTCCTGTGAGCAGGGGGTGTGTGGCACTTGCTTGACCGGGGTGCTTGAGGGTGTGCCCGATCACCGTGATGCCGTTCTGACAGATGCAGAACGGGCGGCAAATGACAGGATGACGGTCTGCGTGTCACGTGCACTGAGCGACAAACTGGTGCTGGATATCTAACAACTGAAATGGGAACGCTCATGGAACTTTATCACAACAATATGTCTGCTTGTTCTCAGAAGGTCCGCGTGGTTTTGGCCGAGAAGAATCTCAAAGTGGTGGAGCACCACCTAAATCTTGGCGCTGGAGATTCTCACCAGCCGGATTATCTTAAGCTCAACCCCAATGGCGTTGTGCCAACATTGATCGATGATGATCAGGTTATCATCGAGTCTTCGGTGATTTGCGAGTATCTTGATGACACGCATCCGGAGGTCCCCTTGAGCCCTGAGGACGCGGTTCAACGTGCTCATATGCGAGTGTGGATGCTCGCGCCTGACGCGGGTCTGCATGGCTGGATATCGACGCTCTCTTTTGCCATTGCCTGGCGGCATCAGGACCGGAGCGAACAGATAAAATTATGGTCTACCGAGGTGAAGGCAGCGCGGATGGACCTGATCGAGAACGGGCTGATGGCTGCTGCGGTCAAGCCGCAATTAAAAAAAGTGGTCCAGACCCTCGGCAAAATGGGCAAAGCTCTCCAGCATTCTTCATGGTTGGCCGGTAGTACTTACAGCTTGGCAGATGTGGCGCTGCTCCCCTACGTCGTTCGACTGAATGATATGCAGATGAGTTGGATTTGGGAAGAGAGCGATAAAATGGAGGCAATTGCCGATTGGCTCGCACGCAGTCAAGAACGATCCGGTTATGCTGGCATTGCTGACTATCTCGAACCGAACTCTATAGAGGTTATGCGGAATTTCGGACTCCAGGAGCGTAGGGCTATCGCCGATCTACTGGGCGATTAGTTGACCCAACAATACGAGAGCACCGCCGGATAAACGAAATTATCTCCAATCTGAATGTGGCGGTAGCGCTGAGCACCGGACTTTTGGGTGAATTAAATCTCGAACGTCTCGTAACTCTATCCTTGAGAATCCGGACTTGCTAGCCAGACATTTATAATATTGGCTGCAGCCATCCCCATGGCGTTGCAATTTAAATAGCGATTGGTGGCGTCTGGTTGGGCGTTATCTAAGCCTATGATTTGTTTTGTATTTAAACCGCCACAGGAAGATTGCGAAGACATGGTTGAATTTCACAACTACGAGTACGACCTGATAGTCATCGGCGCCGGTTCCGGCGGTGTGCGCGCGGCCAGGATGGCCTCGGGATATGGTGCCAAGGTTGCCATCATCGAAGCCGACAGGGTGGGGGGCACCTGCGTTATCAGAGGATGCGTGCCGAAAAAGCTGTTCGTCTATGCCAGCAGGTTTACCGAGCTTTTCGAGGTGGCTGGCAGTTTCGGATGGCAGATCGATGCGCGTTTTGATTGGGAAACCTTGCGCGACAACAAGGACAAGGAAATCGACCGGCTCGAACGGGCATATACTTCGACCCTCGAAAACTGCGACGTCAAAATTATTAGGGATCGGGCCACGTTCCATGATGCTCATACAGTGCGCCTAGTCAATGCAGATACGACCTTGTCAGCCCAGCGCGTCTTGATTGCGACCGGCAGTCATCCCTTCAAGCCTCACATTGATGGTTGCGAGCTCGGTTTCACATCGGACGAGGCCTTTCACCTCGACAATTTGCCAGAATCCATCATCGTTTACGGTGGCGGCTATATCGCGCTCGAATTTGCGACCATTTTCAATGGACTGGGTGTCGAAACATCCGTTTGCTATCGCGGCGGGCAGATCCTGCGAAATTTCGACCAAGACATGCGTTTGGGCATATACGAGGCCATGAAGGCGCGGGGCATCAAATTCATCCTCAACTGCAACATTGAATCGGTGGAAAAGTCCGGGGAGGATTTCAAGGTTCATTTCACCGATGGCGCTGAGCGTGTCTATGGTGCGGTGATGTTCGCAACCGGGCGGGCGGCCAATATTCAAGGGCTCGAATTGGAAAGGGCAGGTGTCGAGATTACCGATAAGGGTGGCATAGCGGTTGATCGCTACGGCCAGACGACGGCGCCATCTGTTTATGCGGTAGGAGATGTGCGGGGGGGCGTTGCCTTGACACCAGTGGCGATTCGCGAGGGCGCCGCCTTTGTGGAAACCGTATATAACGAAAATCCGACCATTGTCGATTTGAGCCAAATTCCAACCGCTGTTTTCACCGAACCGGAAATAGGTGTAATCGGCATGTCGGAGCATTATGCCGCCAAGCATCATGATATCGATGTGTATATTGCCAGCTTCCGTCCCATGATGAACGTAATGACCGATAAATCCGAACGCATGATTTTGAAACTGGTCACTGAATTCGGCGGTGGCCGGGTCCTTGGATGCCATATTTTAGGACCCGGCGCGGCCGAAATGATCCAACTAGTCGCCGTGCCCTTGGCCATGGGGGCCACAAAGGCCGATTTTGACCGGGCAATCGCCCTGCATCCCTCGGCTGCTGAGGAAGTGGCACTTGCTTGACCGGGGTGCTTGAGGGTGTGCCCGATCACCGTGATGCCGTTCTGACAGATGCAGAACGGGCGGCAAATGACAGGATGACGGTCTGCGTGTCACGTGCACTGAGCGACAAACTGGTGCTGGATATCTAACAACTGAAATGGGAACGCTCATGGAACTTTATCACAACAATATGTCTGCTTGTTCTCAGAAGGTCCGCGTGGTTTTGGCCGAGAAGAATCTCAAAGTGGTGGAGCACCACCTAAATCTTGGCGCTGGAGATTCTCACCAGCCGGATTATCTTAAGCTCAACCCCAATGGCGTTGTGCCAACATTGATCGATGATGATCAGGTTATCATCGAGTCTTCGGTGATTTGCGAGTATCTTGATGACACGCATCCGGAGGTCCCCTTGAGCCCTGAGGACGCGGTTCAACGTGCTCATATGCGAGTGTGGATGCTCGCGCCTGACGCGGGTCTGCATGGCTGGATATCGACGCTCTCTTTTGCCATTGCCTGGCGGCATCAGGACCGGAGCGAACAGATAAAATTATGGTCTACCGAGGTGAAGGCAGCGCGGATGGACCTGATCGAGAACGGGCTGATGGCTGCTGCGGTCAAGCCGCAATTAAAAAAAGTGGTCCAGACCCTCGGCAAAATGGGCAAAGCTCTCCAGCATTCTTCATGGTTGGCCGGTAGTACTTACAGCTTGGCAGATGTGGCGCTGCTCCCCTACGTCGTTCGACTGAATGATATGCAGATGAGTTGGATTTGGGAAGAGAGCGATAAAATGGAGGCAATTGCCGATTGGCTCGCACGCAGTCAAGAACGATCCGGTTATGCTGGCATTGCTGACTATCTCGAACCGAACTCTATAGAGGTTATGCGGAATTTCGGACTCCAGGAGCGTAGGGCTATCGCCGATCTACTGGGCGATTAGTTGACCCAACAATACGAGAGCACCGCCGGATAAACGAAATTATCTCCAATCTGAATGTGGCGGTAGCGCTGAGCACCGGACTTTTGGGTGAATTAAATCTCGAACGTCTCGTAACTCTATCCTTGAGAATCCGGACTTGCTAGCCAGACATTTATAATATTGGCTGCAGCCATCCCCATGGCGTTGCAATTTAAATAGCGATTGGTGGCGTCTGGTTGGGCGTTATCTAAGCCTATGATTTGTTTTGTATTTAAACCGCCACAGGAAGATTGCGAAGACATGGTTGAATTTCACAACTACGAGTACGACCTGATAGTCATCGGCGCCGGTTCCGGCGGTGTGCGCGCGGCCAGGATGGCCTCGGGATATGGTGCCAAGGTTGCCATCATCGAAGCCGACAGGGTGGGGGGCACCTGCGTTATCAGAGGATGCGTGCCGAAAAAGCTGTTCGTCTATGCCAGCAGGTTTACCGAGCTTTTCGAGGTGGCTGGCAGTTTCGGATGGCAGATCGATGCGCGTTTTGATTGGGAAACCTTGCGCGACAACAAGGACAAGGAAATCGACCGGCTCGAACGGGCATATACTTCGACCCTCGAAAACTGCGACGTCAAAATTATTAGGGATCGGGCCACGTTCCATGATGCTCATACAGTGCGCCTAGTCAATGCAGATACGACCTTGTCAGCCCAGCGCGTCTTGATTGCGACCGGCAGTCATCCCTTCAAGCCTCACATTGATGGTTGCGAGCTCGGTTTCACATCGGACGAGGCCTTTCACCTCGACAATTTGCCAGAATCCATCATCGTTTACGGTGGCGGCTATATCGCGCTCGAATTTGCGACCATTTTCAATGGACTGGGTGTCGAAACATCCGTTTGCTATCGCGGCGGGCAGATCCTGCGAAATTTCGACCAAGACATGCGTTTGGGCATATACGAGGCCATGAAGGCGCGGGGCATCAAATTCATCCTCAACTGCAACATTGAATCGGTGGAAAAGTCCGGGGAGGATTTCAAGGTTCATTTCACCGATGGCGCTGAGCGTGTCTATGGTGCGGTGATGTTCGCAACCGGGCGGGCGGCCAATATTCAAGGGCTCGAATTGGAAAGGGCAGGTGTCGAGATTACCGATAAGGGTGGCATAGCGGTTGATCGCTACGGCCAGACGACGGCGCCATCTGTTTATGCGGTAGGAGATGTGCGGGGGGGCGTTGCCTTGACACCAGTGGCGATTCGCGAGGGCGCCGCCTTTGTGGAAACCGTATATAACGAAAATCCGACCATTGTCGATTTGAGCCAAATTCCAACCGCTGTTTTCACCGAACCGGAAATAGGTGTAATCGGCATGTCGGAGCATTATGCCGCCAAGCATCATGATATCGATGTGTATATTGCCAGCTTCCGTCCCATGATGAACGTAATGACCGATAAATCCGAACGCATGATTTTGAAACTGGTCACTGAATTCGGCGGTGGCCGGGTCCTTGGATGCCATATTTTAGGACCCGGCGCGGCCGAAATGATCCAACTAGTCGCCGTGCCCTTGGCCATGGGGGCCACAAAGGCCGATTTTGACCGGGCAATCGCCCTGCATCCCTCGGCTGCTGAGGAAGTGGCACTTGCTTGACCGGGGTGCTTGAGGGTGTGCCCGATCACCGTGATGCCGTTCTGACAGATGCAGAACGGGCGGCAAATGACAGGATGACGGTCTGCGTGTCACGTGCACTGAGCGACAAACTGGTGCTGGATATCTAACAACTGAAATGGGAACGCTCATGGAACTTTATCACAACAATATGTCTGCTTGTTCTCAGAAGGTCCGCGTGGTTTTGGCCGAGAAGAATCTCAAAGTGGTGGAGCACCACCTAAATCTTGGCGCTGGAGATTCTCACCAGCCGGATTATCTTAAGCTCAACCCCAATGGCGTTGTGCCAACATTGATCGATGATGATCAGGTTATCATCGAGTCTTCGGTGATTTGCGAGTATCTTGATGACACGCATCCGGAGGTCCCCTTGAGCCCTGAGGACGCGGTTCAACGTGCTCATATGCGAGTGTGGATGCTCGCGCCTGACGCGGGTCTGCATGGCTGGATATCGACGCTCTCTTTTGCCATTGCCTGGCGGCATCAGGACCGGAGCGAACAGATAAAATTATGGTCTACCGAGGTGAAGGCAGCGCGGATGGACCTGATCGAGAACGGGCTGATGGCTGCTGCGGTCAAGCCGCAATTAAAAAAAGTGGTCCAGACCCTCGGCAAAATGGGCAAAGCTCTCCAGCATTCTTCATGGTTGGCCGGTAGTACTTACAGCTTGGCAGATGTGGCGCTGCTCCCCTACGTCGTTCGACTGAATGATATGCAGATGAGTTGGATTTGGGAAGAGAGCGATAAAATGGAGGCAATTGCCGATTGGCTCGCACGCAGTCAAGAACGATCCGGTTATGCTGGCATTGCTGACTATCTCGAACCGAACTCTATAGAGGTTATGCGGAATTTCGGACTCCAGGAGCGTAGGGCTATCGCCGATCTACTGGGCGATTAGTTGACCCAACAATACGAGAGCACCGCCGGATAAACGAAATTATCTCCAATCTGAATGTGGCGGTAGCGCTGAGCACCGGACTTTTGGGTGAATTAAATCTCGAACGTCTCGTAACTCTATCCTTGAGAATCCGGACTTGCTAGCCAGACATTTATAATATTGGCTGCAGCCATCCCCATGGCGTTGCAATTTAAATAGCGATTGGTGGCGTCTGGTTGGGCGTTATCTAAGCCTATGATTTGTTTTGTATTTAAACCGCCACAGGAAGATTGCGAAGACATGGTTGAATTTCACAACTACGAGTACGACCTGATAGTCATCGGCGCCGGTTCCGGCGGTGTGCGCGCGGCCAGGATGGCCTCGGGATATGGTGCCAAGGTTGCCATCATCGAAGCCGACAGGGTGGGGGGCACCTGCGTTATCAGAGGATGCGTGCCGAAAAAGCTGTTCGTCTATGCCAGCAGGTTTACCGAGCTTTTCGAGGTGGCTGGCAGTTTCGGATGGCAGATCGATGCGCGTTTTGATTGGGAAACCTTGCGCGACAACAAGGACAAGGAAATCGACCGGCTCGAACGGGCATATACTTCGACCCTCGAAAACTGCGACGTCAAAATTATTAGGGATCGGGCCACGTTCCATGATGCTCATACAGTGCGCCTAGTCAATGCAGATACGACCTTGTCAGCCCAGCGCGTCTTGATTGCGACCGGCAGTCATCCCTTCAAGCCTCACATTGATGGTTGCGAGCTCGGTTTCACATCGGACGAGGCCTTTCACCTCGACAATTTGCCAGAATCCATCATCGTTTACGGTGGCGGCTATATCGCGCTCGAATTTGCGACCATTTTCAATGGACTGGGTGTCGAAACATCCGTTTGCTATCGCGGCGGGCAGATCCTGCGAAATTTCGACCAAGACATGCGTTTGGGCATATACGAGGCCATGAAGGCGCGGGGCATCAAATTCATCCTCAACTGCAACATTGAATCGGTGGAAAAGTCCGGGGAGGATTTCAAGGTTCATTTCACCGATGGCGCTGAGCGTGTCTATGGTGCGGTGATGTTCGCAACCGGGCGGGCGGCCAATATTCAAGGGCTCGAATTGGAAAGGGCAGGTGTCGAGATTACCGATAAGGGTGGCATAGCGGTTGATCGCTACGGCCAGACGACGGCGCCATCTGTTTATGCGGTAGGAGATGTGCGGGGGGGCGTTGCCTTGACACCAGTGGCGATTCGCGAGGGCGCCGCCTTTGTGGAAACCGTATATAACGAAAATCCGACCATTGTCGATTTGAGCCAAATTCCAACCGCTGTTTTCACCGAACCGGAAATAGGTGTAATCGGCATGTCGGAGCATTATGCCGCCAAGCATCATGATATCGATGTGTATATTGCCAGCTTCCGTCCCATGATGAACGTAATGACCGATAAATCCGAACGCATGATTTTGAAACTGGTCACTGAATTCGGCGGTGGCCGGGTCCTTGGATGCCATATTTTAGGACCCGGCGCGGCCGAAATGATCCAACTAGTCGCCGTGCCCTTGGCCATGGGGGCCACAAAGGCCGATTTTGACCGGGCAATCGCCCTGCATCCCTCGGCTGCTGAGGAAGTGGCACTTGCTTGACCGGGGTGCTTGAGGGTGTGCCCGATCACCGTGATGCCGTTCTGACAGATGCAGAACGGGCGGCAAATGACAGGATGACGGTCTGCGTGTCACGTGCACTGAGCGACAAACTGGTGCTGGATATCTAACAACTGAAATGGGAACGCTCATGGAACTTTATCACAACAATATGTCTGCTTGTTCTCAGAAGGTCCGCGTGGTTTTGGCCGAGAAGAATCTCAAAGTGGTGGAGCACCACCTAAATCTTGGCGCTGGAGATTCTCACCAGCCGGATTATCTTAAGCTCAACCCCAATGGCGTTGTGCCAACATTGATCGATGATGATCAGGTTATCATCGAGTCTTCGGTGATTTGCGAGTATCTTGATGACACGCATCCGGAGGTCCCCTTGAGCCCTGAGGACGCGGTTCAACGTGCTCATATGCGAGTGTGGATGCTCGCGCCTGACGCGGGTCTGCATGGCTGGATATCGACGCTCTCTTTTGCCATTGCCTGGCGGCATCAGGACCGGAGCGAACAGATAAAATTATGGTCTACCGAGGTGAAGGCAGCGCGGATGGACCTGATCGAGAACGGGCTGATGGCTGCTGCGGTCAAGCCGCAATTAAAAAAAGTGGTCCAGACCCTCGGCAAAATGGGCAAAGCTCTCCAGCATTCTTCATGGTTGGCCGGTAGTACTTACAGCTTGGCAGATGTGGCGCTGCTCCCCTACGTCGTTCGACTGAATGATATGCAGATGAGTTGGATTTGGGAAGAGAGCGATAAAATGGAGGCAATTGCCGATTGGCTCGCACGCAGTCAAGAACGATCCGGTTATGCTGGCATTGCTGACTATCTCGAACCGAACTCTATAGAGGTTATGCGGAATTTCGGACTCCAGGAGCGTAGGGCTATCGCCGATCTACTGGGCGATTAGTTGACCCAACAATACGAGAGCACCGCCGGATAAACGAAATTATCTCCAATCTGAATGTGGCGGTAGCGCTGAGCACCGGACTTTTGGGTGAATTAAATCTCGAACGTCTCGTAACTCTATCCTTGAGAATCCGGACTTGCTAGCCAGACATTTATAATATTGGCTGCAGCCATCCCCATGGCGTTGCAATTTAAATAGCGATTGGTGGCGTCTGGTTGGGCGTTATCTAAGCCTATGATTTGTTTTGTATTTAAACCGCCACAGGAAGATTGCGAAGACATGGTTGAATTTCACAACTACGAGTACGACCTGATAGTCATCGGCGCCGGTTCCGGCGGTGTGCGCGCGGCCAGGATGGCCTCGGGATATGGTGCCAAGGTTGCCATCATCGAAGCCGACAGGGTGGGGGGCACCTGCGTTATCAGAGGATGCGTGCCGAAAAAGCTGTTCGTCTATGCCAGCAGGTTTACCGAGCTTTTCGAGGTGGCTGGCAGTTTCGGATGGCAGATCGATGCGCGTTTTGATTGGGAAACCTTGCGCGACAACAAGGACAAGGAAATCGACCGGCTCGAACGGGCATATACTTCGACCCTCGAAAACTGCGACGTCAAAATTATTAGGGATCGGGCCACGTTCCATGATGCTCATACAGTGCGCCTAGTCAATGCAGATACGACCTTGTCAGCCCAGCGCGTCTTGATTGCGACCGGCAGTCATCCCTTCAAGCCTCACATTGATGGTTGCGAGCTCGGTTTCACATCGGACGAGGCCTTTCACCTCGACAATTTGCCAGAATCCATCATCGTTTACGGTGGCGGCTATATCGCGCTCGAATTTGCGACCATTTTCAATGGACTGGGTGTCGAAACATCCGTTTGCTATCGCGGCGGGCAGATCCTGCGAAATTTCGACCAAGACATGCGTTTGGGCATATACGAGGCCATGAAGGCGCGGGGCATCAAATTCATCCTCAACTGCAACATTGAATCGGTGGAAAAGTCCGGGGAGGATTTCAAGGTTCATTTCACCGATGGCGCTGAGCGTGTCTATGGTGCGGTGATGTTCGCAACCGGGCGGGCGGCCAATATTCAAGGGCTCGAATTGGAAAGGGCAGGTGTCGAGATTACCGATAAGGGTGGCATAGCGGTTGATCGCTACGGCCAGACGACGGCGCCATCTGTTTATGCGGTAGGAGATGTGCGGGGGGGCGTTGCCTTGACACCAGTGGCGATTCGCGAGGGCGCCGCCTTTGTGGAAACCGTATATAACGAAAATCCGACCATTGTCGATTTGAGCCAAATTCCAACCGCTGTTTTCACCGAACCGGAAATAGGTGTAATCGGCATGTCGGAGCATTATGCCGCCAAGCATCATGATATCGATGTGTATATTGCCAGCTTCCGTCCCATGATGAACGTAATGACCGATAAATCCGAACGCATGATTTTGAAACTGGTCACTGAATTCGGCGGTGGCCGGGTCCTTGGATGCCATATTTTAGGACCCGGCGCGGCCGAAATGATCCAACTAGTCGCCGTGCCCTTGGCCATGGGGGCCACAAAGGCCGATTTTGACCGGGCAATCGCCCTGCATCCCTCGGCTGCTGAGGAATTGGTGACGTTGACGAAACCATCCTACCAATATCGCGATGAAAAAAAGTTAAGCGCTGAACTGACGTTGTCCGAGGAACAGGGGCTAAACAAAATGCTGATAGCGGGCACTACAAATCAATAGGTGAGCTGACGCTAATCCCCCACGTGGTGGTGCTGCTGCGATTAAACTTTTCTCAGCCAAGAGCAATCTCTTGACTGAGGATTACGTGGTCCTGAGCTAATGGGATGAACTGCCTTCCCACCAAACCGCTGCTATAGTTGCGATAGAGGTGGAGAGAGGAGCATTCTGATGAATATTGAGGTTTTAGGCATTGATCTGGGCAAGACGGTTTGCAGCCTTGCGGGATTGGACGCGACGGGTGCGGTTGTGTATCGCAGGCGCCTTCAACGGCACCGCCTGCTGGATTTTCTGGAGACCTTGCCCCCCTGCGCTGTCGCGATGGAGGCTTGCGGAGGCGCTCATCACATCGGGCGCTTTTGCCTTCAGCACGGACATGAACCTCGACTGATGTCGCCGCTTTACGTCCGACCCTACGTGAAGTTATGACGAGGTGAGCATAATTTGACTAATCACGAGGTCCCCATAATGCGGAGGAGCGCGGCCTGATCGGCGGATTTTCGCCTTTCTTGTCCATGATCCTCCGCATTATTTCACAGTGTGTCGAGCCAGGCGAGTACGCTTGCGTCGCGTTTCCATGATGGTTGGCCGCCGGGTGTGGTTGGAGCGGCGACCTTCTCCAGGGCTTTCTGCTTCGTTTCCAGATTGGCCCTGGCATAGTGGTTGGTCGTGTCGAGGCTCACATGGCCGAGCCAGCTTCGGATGACCGTAACGTCGACGCCCGCAGAGATGAGGTGCACGGCGGTGGCGTGCCGGAAGGCGTGTGGCGTTACATGCTTGGCACGCAGCGTTGGCATGGTTTCGGCCGCCGCCTTCACGTAGGCGGCGAGCTTGAACCGAACCCCCGAGGCGCTGAGCGGCTCACCATAGCGGTTGACGAACAGCCGCTGGTCGGGTGCCCGTGGTTGCCGTTCAAGCAGTTTCTTCAGCAACATCACGGTTTCCGGCCAGAGCGGGCAGATACGTTCCTTCTGGCCCTTGCCGGTCAGACGCACGCAGGGTGGGCTTTCGAACCGGATTGCTTCGGGGCACAGGTCGAGCGCTTCCTGTATTCGTGCGCCGCTGTTGTAGAGGAACGAGAGCAACGCATGATCCCGCATGCCCTCAACGGTCGAACGGTCTGGCTGAGCGAGGATCGCCGTCACTTCCGCCGGATCCAGATAGATCGGTTCCGGCACCGGAGCGCGCTTGATCGGTATATTGAGGATTTCCACGCATTGCGCGATCGATCCGGGATCCCTGGTGGCGACGAAGTGGAAGAAGCTGCGGATCGCTGCAAGCCGGCAGTTGCGCGTGCCGATCGTACCGCCACGGTCATGTTCAGTGTGACTAAGGAACGCCGCGACCTCGCCGGCGGCCAGATCGGCCAGCGTGATCATAGCCACCTTCTTCCCAGTGCGCTGGGCAACGAACCGGAGCAACAACCGCCAGGTATCGCGGTATGATCGAACCGTATGGATAGACGCATTGCGCTGCTCGGCCAGCCATTCGTAGAAGAACGCACGCATCAGGTCCGGGAACCGGTCAACCTTGCTCATGGCCGCATCTCCTGCCCCAGGCTGAGGCACGGTGCGCCAATCGCCCGGAACCGTTCATTTGCGTAATGCAGCAGGTCTTGCGTGACGGTGATGTAGACCAGGGTGGAGTTGATATCCCGATGGCCAAGGTAGGTCGCGAGGAACGGCAGGCGATCCTGTGGATTGATGCCCGTCCGGTACCATTCGAGGATCCTGTTCACGACCATCGAGTGGCGCAGATCATGAACGCGAGGGCCCGTTTTCCCTCGCAATGGCTTCAACCCAGCGCGGCGTATGACGTCAGAGAGCAACCAAGTGATCATTTCCGGTGTGTAATGGCCATCGCCTCGCTCGTGCCAGAACAGGCCGGAGCGCGCGTCCTGTGATCCACCGGCACGCCGCCGCGCATCGATGTAGGCCCGAAGCTCGACTACAACGCTGTCGGGTAACGGCAGAATCCGGGTCTTGAAGAACTTGGTCTGCCGGATGGTTATCGTACCGTCCAGCAGGTCAACGTCACCAAGATCGAGACGGGCAAGCTCGCCACGCCGCAAGCCTGCGCAATAGGCCAGCAGCAGCATCGTGTACATGCTCAGCGGTCGAAGCGGCACTCGTGGAGACGGATAGGTGCGGGCAACTTCGAGCATCCGTCGTACGTCGGCAGGCGAGTAGATATGGGGCTTTCGCCATTGCTTGGCGGCCTCCTTCCTCGGTCTGGGGTCCGGTTGCCGCATAGGCATCGACGGGTCAAGGTGACGAAGGATTTTCGCAAAGACGCGCTTGAGCTTTTCGCATTCCTCCACGTGGTGACGCGTCACATTCGTTGCCGCCCATCGATCGATCATGGCGCTCAGCGGTTCGGTTTCCGGTCCCGGATGCAACTGCAGGAACCGGTCGAACCGCAAGAGTAACAGCGGCTGCGAAGTGTATTTGTATCCTCTGCGCCGCATCATCGCGACATGCCCGGCCATCATCTCGCCCAGCACGCTGCCGAACGGCCTGGGCTGGCGCAGTTCGGCAAGAGCCTGTTCCGGATCCCGCGACGCCAATGCTCGCCAGATCGGCATGCACTGCTTGATATTGCACTCATCGCGCAGAGCGACGACGGGATTGCATTTGATCGCGCCGATTTCCACCAGCCGCTCGAGGAACCGGTCAACGATGCGGGTGCGGTGTAAAAGCGTAGACGGCGCTCGGCGAGCGGCTGATTCTCGTAGCCAGGCCAGCAGCACTTCCTGACCGAGTGCATCGTAACGTTCGGCGGCATCCTGGAAGCCATACAAAACCTGCCGATAACAGGCTCGGCTTTTCATGCTGCGCAGATCAAGGCTCGCGACATGGCGGCCAATGATCGCGCGGTCGGGGTCGGGCCAGCGAGCGGTCATCCCAGCACCTCCATTCCCGGCACGTCAAGCGCGATGGCCCTGAGATCCTCGGTAGCAAGCTTGAGGTAGAGCGCCGTCGACCCTGTCGAACGGTGTCCCAGCACGTCGCCGATGACCTTTCGAGGCACCGCGACCCGCAGCATCTCAACCGCCCGCGCATGACGGAAGATATGGGGTCCACACTTGCCAGGCGGTTGGACGCCAGCGTCACGGAGCCTCCGGCGAACCATGCTGTAAAGTTTGCCGAGCTTGCGATAGGGCGCGCGCGTACGGAGGAAGATTTCCCTGGCGTCCGTCATGGGCCGCCCGGAACGCAGATAAGCAAGCACCGCTTCGCCGACCGGCTCCATCAGGGGCAGCGATGTGCTGGCTCGCGTCTTGTGGTGGCGAACATGGATGGTTTCCGTCCGCCAGTCGATGTCCTCGATCCGCAGATTGCGGATTTCTCCAGACCGTAGCCCATATGTTGCAAGGAGTTGCAGGATCGCATGATCCCGCAGTCCCGCCGATGTCTCGTCCTTCTTCGCGCTCTCCAGCACAGCGACTATCTGGCCGGGGATCAGGACTGACGGTACTCCTTCATATGCATAAAGCGTGGGAGCTATCACATGCCCTGACAGGTCCGTTGTGACGCGACCTGTGATGTGGAGATAACGCAGCAGCGAGCGAAGCCGCTCTGCGACAGACTTCATTGAGCAGCGCGTCAGTTTCGGTGCGCGCAGATCCATATAACGGTCCACGTCAACAACGCTCAGCCCGGCCAAGCCGCCGCTCCCGTGATCGATCTGCCAAGCAAGGAAGTTCCGGGCTTCCCACATTAACGCTGCGACGCTGGAGCGAGCCAACCCACGTTCCTCACGCAGCCAGATTTCGTATTCGTCGCAAATTACAAATCGGGCCACATCGGCCGCGCAGGTAGGCTCAACAGCTGGCGGCCATTGACCGTGAGCAAGCCGCAACAAGGCATGAATTCCGGAGCGCGGAACCTCGTGCCAGCGTGCGCCGGGACGTCGACCACGCTGTTTCTGGAACATTACGATCGCGTGCCGCAGATATTGCTCTACGTGCACGTCGATCACGTTCGATATCAATATCCCCTGCTGTTCCAGATAATCGAGAAATCCAGATGCGTAGGTGCAGTAGTTCCTCACCACGACCGGGCTGTATCGCTGACTGATAAGGGAGGAATTGAGTGCGGCAATTAGTTCGTGACGGATATCGGGCATTGGCGGGTCCTCTGTTGGTCGATTGACCCCCAGAGGTTCGGCACCGAATAATGCAAAGCAAGCCGATCCGAAAACGGCGAAAATCCGCCGATCAGGCCGCGCTCCTCCGCATTATGGGGACCTCGTGATTAGTCAAGGTTCACAAGAACGATGATCGCGATGCGGAAGCGATCGCCGAGGCGGCGACCCGTCCGACCATGTCGTTCGTCGCGATAAAATCGGAAGAGCAGCTTGACCTTCAGGCCTTGCACCGTACCCGGGAGCGTCTCGTGACCACACGGACGCGCCTGATCAATCAGGGGCGGGGATTTTTGATGGAGCGCGGTATCCGAGTCGGAACGGGCCGCCACCTCTTTCAGAAGGGGTTATTGAAGCTGACGGAAGGTGGTACGCCGGACCTGTCGCATCGAATGCTGTTGATGCTGTCGGACATGGCGACGGAGCTGGCGGCGATCAATGATCGGATCGACGCCATCGACGCCGAGATCAAGGCGCTGGCCAAGACGGATGCCGATATGCAGCGATTGATGGAAATCCCTGGTGTTGGACCGACCATCGCCAGCGCCCTTGTGGCCGCCGTTGGTACCGGCAGTAGCTTCGCCAAGGGGCGCGATCTCGCCGCATGGCTCGGCCTGGTTCCACGGCAAATCACAACAGGTGGCAAAGCCAAACTGATCGGCATCTCGAAGCATGGCGATCGCTACCTACGCAAACTTTTCATCCATGGCGCCCGGACCGTTCTGCATCTGGTAAGGGACCGAACGTCGCCGATAACACGATGGGCAGATGGTCTTAAGGACCGTGCGCACGTAAACGTCGCTGCGGTCGCCATGGCCAACAAGATGGCCCGGATCGCCTGGGCAATTTTGACGAAAGGTGAACGGTATCGCCCTGCTGCGCTGATCGGCGCGTAGCGACGCCGAGGAGCGACGGAAAACAAAGGTATCTGCGAGCGAGGAGGAGATGGACCAACGACCGATCGGCGTCTTGTCAGTCTGACGGGGAGCATGGCCTCTGAGTGCCGATGAGCTAACGAGACACAGGACGCGCGACTTCCCATCTTGGTCAGGGGCCAATCTCACGGCCCCGTTGATAGACCGAATACATAGAAGCAGGGTCAAAAGGTCATCTACAAAACGCTTGCGGGGGAAGGCGGTTCATACATACTCCCCGACTATGGACCACCCGGATAGAGCATTTCCGGGGATAAACGATCAAGGTGGGCCGGCTGCCCCTGATGCGTTCATGGGCGATATCGGAGGCTTGATCCCGATGGCGCTGTTCGGGCGGACTTCGTTGTAGTCTCTATGCCAATCCTCTATTTTCGCGCGGGCGTCGTCAAGGCTCATGAACCAGTGGGCGTTCAGGCACTCCGCCTTGCCATTGAACGTAAGCGAGTAGCCGACCCCATCTGGTGAGGGCGGCTTCTCGAGGGTATTCGCACCTGGGATTTTGTAATGGGTGTCATGTTCTATGTCTGCGACTATGCCTGGAGATAGAAGCTTCCACCTGATCGAGGCAGTGCCCGATCGGATGGAGGGCGCGCCGGTTGCGCGGCGGCGCCGGTGGTCGGATGAGTTCAAGGCAGAGATGGTGGCGCGGAGTTTCGAGCCGGGGACGAACGGTCAGCCCTGGCGCGCGAGATCGGCATCAAGTCTTCGCAGTTGTTCGGCTGGCGAGCCGATGCCCTCAAGCGCGGTGAGGTCGAGCGGCACGATGATGAAGCTGCGTCTGAGGTGACTTCGGGGACAGCGCTCGGGGTGGTCGAGATCGTGATTAATGGCGCCACGATCCGGGCCGGCACCGATATCGGGGACGGGGGCGGCCGCTCCTGGGCAACCATCGCCTCGCTTCTCACCACGGCCAAAATGAACGGCGTCGACCCTCACGCCTGGCTCACCCAGACCCTCGAGCGCATCGCCAAGGGATGGCCCAACAGCGAAATCGATGCGCTCATGCCTTGGAACTTCGCTGGCTGAACGGTCCCGGCTAATCGCTTACAGAGATCAAAGTTCCGGGAGATGAAGTTCGGGGCCTGATCGACCCGGATCGCCTTCGGATACCCTGTTTCTTTACAGACCTTTCCGAGCGTCAGAACCACATCCTCGCCCCTGTGGCTGAACCGGGTATCCTCGGCGGGTGCGTAGCGCGAGAAGGTGTCGACGATGGTCAAAATAAGGATTTTGCGACCGGTGGCCAACTGGTCATGCACAAAGTCTATGGCCCACACCTGATTGGTGCTTGTGGCTGGCATTGGGTCATCGCGCAGCTTGCCCATGACGCGCCGCTTCGGCGTCTTGTTCCGCAGCTGAAACTCCATCTCTTTGTAAAGCCTGTAGATTCTCTTTGGGTTCACATCCCAACCTTCTCGTCGCAGCAGAATGTGAACTCGACGATAGCCATAATGGACACGCGTCTCGCAGATATCCCTGATCCGGAGTTGCAGCCTGATCTCTCTTGGAACCTCAGTTTATAGAAGGAAAACACTTAGGCTTTGCTGAGGTGTCCGCAGTTCTTAAGCACCCCCGCATAAGACCGAGCGCGTTGAATCATGGGTAAGACGTGTTATAAAAATGATAATGGTATGTGATACAGAATTCTATGATAGGTGCCAAAAATTGGCGTTAACTAAGCTTACGACGAGGGTTCGATTCCCTTCACCCGCTCCATTCTTATTTTTCTCCCCGTAACATGCTGTATCACAGGCGGTCGAAAGGGTCGCATTTGCTGGCCTTTTGCGCTCGCGGCATTGTCGTGGCGTCAATAGCTGTAACTCTGAATAACTCTGGCGTGACGGCATATGAGACGGTATCGGTGGATTCGTAAAGTCCGCATACCGTCACCCGGAGGATGCAATGTCGCTGTCCGACGTCGCCGTGCGAAAGGCAAAGCCCAGGGACAAAGCCTACAAGCTGAGTGATTCTCAGGGACTCTATCTCTTCGTCAGTCCGTCGGGTCTGCGCGCCTGGCGCATGGACTACCGGTACGAGCAGAAGAGGAAGACACTCACATTCGGACAGTACCCGGCTGTCGGACTGGCGGACGCGCGACAGCGTGTGACTGAAGCCCGAAAGTTACTTTCGCAGGGAGAAGACCCCGCCGCCCGCAAGAAGCTTCTTGCCCGCCAACGGGAGATCGAACGCCGCAACAGTTTCGATGTCATCGCCGACGAATATATCGCCCGGCTCGAGTCGACAGGGCGGGCCACGGCGACATTGAACAAGAACAGGTGGCTGAAGAGCCTTGTGCGCTCCGAAATTCGGGCCAAACCCATCACCGACATCAGCTCTGCCGATATTCTCGAGGTGCTCCAGGACATTGAGGCGTCCGGTCGTCGTGATACGGCGCACACGGTTCGTTCCTTTGTCGGATCCGTGTTTCGCTTTGCCATCTCGACCCTGAGAGCGGAGAACGACCCGACCTATGCGCTTCGCAATGCCCTGCTGCCTCCGAAGGTGACACCGCGGACGACCCTGACCGATTCCCAACAAATCGGGGCATTGATGGCCAGCATCGAGGACTATGATGGCTGGGTGACGATCACGGCCGCGTTGAGGTTCAACGCCCTGACCTTTGCGCGCCCCGGCGAGGTGCGTCATGCGAGATGGGATGACATCGATCTGGAGGACGGCATCTGGCGCATCCCGGCGGAGCGCATGAAGATGCGCCGTCCACACGACGTGCCCTTGTCGACACAGGCTGCGGTTCTCCTGAATCGGGTTCGCAAGGTCAGTGGCAGGGGAGACCTGATTTTCCCCTCCATCCGGTCATCGCAGCGCTCGCTCTCGGAGAATGCCATGAATTCGGCTCTGCGCCGCATGGGCTACACCAAGGATGAAATGACCGCACACGGGTTCCGGGCCATGGCGAGCACCATACTCAACGAGCGTGGCTATCGTGAGGATGTGATCGAAGCACAGCTGGCGCATGTTGAGCCCAACAAGGTCCGTCGAGCCTACAACCGGGCACGGTACTGGGACGAGCGCGTCCAACTCATGCAGGACTGGGCCGATCTCCTGGATAGCTTCAAGAGCTCGAGCTAGTGGCGGTTCCCGCTTCCAGTCGGCGTATGATCAGAAGGCAACCGCGCGAAAAAAAAGCGTTCCTTCGGGCCTTGCGGTACTGATTGCTGGTCATGTGGCGCGACCAACTGGGCCTAGTTCAGTGGTTTGTGGATGGGTGCAGGTGGTAGAGCCGGAGCCACCAAGCTAGGCTAACCCCGCGCCCAGAGAGATTTGAGGGGAACATGCAGCCGATTATCGTCCTGGATTATCTGGGTGTCGCGCTGTTCGCGGCAACGGGCGCCCTGGCGGCGTCGAGGAAACAGCTCGACATCATCGGGTTTCTCTTCCTCGCTGCCGTCACGGGCATGGGCGGGGGCACGGCTCGCGATCTGATTCTTGGCGTGCCCGTGTTCTGGGTCGAGGGACACATCTATGTGCTGGCGTGCTCGGCTACTGCCGTCCTGGTCTATTTCACGGCGCATCTGATCGAGTCCCGGTTCCGCCTGCTTTTATGGCTCGATGCCGTGGCGCTGTCGGCCTACGGTGTGTTTGGCGCCTACAAGGGGCTCATGATCACCGATTCCGCCACCGTTGCCGTCGTCATGGGCATGCTCACCGGGACATTTGGCGGCATTCTTCGGGATGTGCTGGCCGGGGAACCCTCCGTACTGCTGCGCCGGGAAGAGATCTACGTGGCGGCGGCCATGGCGGGTGCCGTGGCATTTGTCGCGTCTGTCGGCCTCGGCCTGCCGCTCGCGTGGGCCGCAGGCTTGGGATTCTTGTTCGCGCTTGGCGTGCGCAGTGGCGCGCTGCACTTCGGATGGACACTGCCGGCCTACAAGTCGCGGCCGGGGCGTGATCAGTAGGATTCAAATTGTGTGTTGGTGCCAATCGGCTGGCGAGCCGGTACACCATCTGCTCAGATTGTTCAGAGTCTGAGATAGCCCGTTGGCGTGGTCTTTGGCCGAGACCCCCCGTGGAACGTTTCGAGCCTCGACACTGACCTGCGTTCTGCCAGGTCCACCTGCGCGCAGCGTCCAAATCATTGTCATCGTTCCGCTGAAAGCGGGATCGTCAGAAACGAAACGCACGGCGAACTCCACCAATCTGCCGCGCTCCAACTGAACGAACTTAGCGTCTACCGTATCACTGGTCTCGGTGGACTTGCCCTTGGGCGCGGTCTCTTCCTGAAAATGAAGGGTCATGCGAAAGGGGCCGCCCGGACGAGGCTCGAACTCATGCATTTCGCCGCGCGCATTTCCAGGCGGCATCCACGTCGCAACGGCCGTAGCGTCTGTCAATGCGTCGAACACCGCATCGGCGCTTGCCGAAATGGTTTGCTCCGCGCGGTCGACACGGGGACGGGTCATCGGCTCGTTGCCCTCCAAGAAGTAGATTTGGATCGCTACGAACACCCATACTATATTACCCTTGAGCTTATTCCTACCGAGAGCAGAGCCGGTCCCTCGATCTCAGCTTTTGGTACAAAGCGTGACGTTCGACCTGAATTTCGCATCGATTGCCACCAGGAAGTTGCCATGTCCGATCGTCGGTCTCACTGGGAAGATGTTTACACAAGCAAGGGTGAATCCGAGGTCAGCTGGTTCGAGGACAGTCCTGAGACCTCGTTGGATCTGCTGCGCAGGGCCGGCTTGCAGCCGGCCGACGCCGTCATCGACATTGGCGGCGGTGCCTCCCGCCTGGTGGATGTGCTGGTCGAACGGGAACAGGCGCACGTCTCGGTGCTGGACCTGTCACAGGCGGCGCTGGACGTCGCCAGGGCCCGGCTTGGAGAGTCTGCGCAGGTCGAGTGGATCGTGTCCGACGTGACGGCATTCGAGCCAGAGCGCATGTATGACTTCTGGCACGATCGCGCCGCCTTCCATTTCCTCACGGCCGAGCAAGATCAGGCGGCCTATGCGCGGGTCATGGCCGCGGCATTGAAGCCGAGCGGCAAAGCGATCATCGGGACATTCGCACCGGACGGCCCGGAGAAGTGCAGCGGCTTGCCCGTGGCCCGCCACGACATGGCATCACTCCAGCAGATATTCGGCCCTGGCTTTAAGGGGATTGCCTCCAGGCGCGTTGACCACACGACGCCGTGGGGATCGGTGCAAAGGTTTCAGTTCAGCACGTTCGCGAAGCTGTAGGGCCTGCCGCCGGTTTGCCATATCGAGCCCGTGTGCCCGATTGTACCCTAATAGGAACTGTCACTACGCTCGGACGGTCCGACGCGGTCTACATGGGCGGGAGGGCGCCCAAATGATCATCGTCACCCGAATAGGCCCGGCATGGCCCAGTTCGTTCATGGTGGAGGTCTCGAGTGCGGACCTTCTTTTCGAGTATTGCGTGGTCATGGACCGGATCACCTTTGACACCTTGGCCGCCGACTACTCCACCGAGGCCTTGATCGAGGCGACATTCCGGTTTCTGCTTGATCGCGTGCCCAACGCCGACATCCGGCCTCTGTTTGAACTTGCGAGGATGGCGCGGGACTTCCCTGACTTCGAAGCTGAACTGCCCCGATACCTGGCCATGTCCTCGAAGCAATAAGGTCGCTCACCCAACCTGTCTGCCGGTCAACCTGCACAACCGGCACCCGGGCCAGGGCAATGGCGGCAGGGCAGCAGTGGATGCCCTGTTGCTACTCTTGGTGTCGGCGCAAACGCCCGGACACTGGGACGGGGATGCCCTATTGTACACACGGCATGGGATGCATGCCTTGGGGACGCAAAGCGGCGGTGGATCGGGGTTTTCCTCGATTGTGGATTGCATCAGGACGAGCACCCGAGTGGACCTTGTGCCTTGGTTTGACCCGACATCCTCGACACCGCGACACAGATGCTGGCAAACTCCATAATCCCACCAGTCATAAACAGGTATGGATTGCTTGATGTCAGCCAAGCCGCCGCCAAGTTCGCTCCTCCATGACGACCCGTTGCACCAATCCTTCCCCGAGACGGATCGGCGCTCGCGCATCTCGAGCTACTTCAAGGAGGTGATCTATGGTGGGACCGACGGCATCATCACGACCTTTGCTGTGGCCGCTGGTTTTTCCGGTGCGGCCCTGACCACAGAGACCACCACGCAATTATCCTTTTTGGTCGTCTTGTTGTTCGGCCTTGCCAACCTGTTCGCGGACGGCGTGTCGATGGGGTTGAGCAATTTCCTCTCGGTCAGGTCCGAAAAGGATCTATATCAACAGGCAAGGGCCAGGCAGACGAACGCCATTCGCACCAAGCCCGATGCGACAATGCAAAGAACGCTCGCTGTCCTCGAGGACAAGGGGTACAGCACCGAGGATGCGCATACTCTGACACGGCTTCTTGGCAAGAACGAAACCTACTGGGTCGACTTCTTGATGAACCATCACTTGTCCATGTCGGATCCGCGGGGCGAAAATCCGCTGTCGACTGGGCTCGCAACCTTCGTCTCGTTCCTTGTCTTTGGCACGATCCCACTGTTGCCCTTCATGTTGGCCGACCAGAGCGCTCCAGCTCGCATTGTGTTCTACTATTCGATACTCGGCACCTTTGCGGCTCTTGTTCTGCTCGGCATTTTGAAATGGCGCGTGGTCGGCAATGCCCTCTGGCTCGCCTTGCTTGAAGTCGTCTTGGTCGGCGCAGCGGCTGCGAGCGTTGCATTCTTCGTTGGGTCGCTGTTCTCCGTTTGAAGAAGTAGCCGCCCTCACAGCAACCCAACCAGAACCAGGATTTCACGTAGCGCCAGAGCCGATGTCAGCACAAGACCCAGGATGCCGATCCAGCGGCGGCGACGGAGCGGGCCGGAGCCCTCACGGGTTCCGAGCACGACGAGCGCGAGGTTCACCGAGGCGAACACCAGCAGCGTGATCGTGGTGGTGGCCCGCGCCAGTGTCTCGATCGGAAAGGCGAGCGCCAATACCCCCACGATCCCAACAACCAGCCAGATGGTCACATACGGGGTCCGCCGGCGGCCGACTTGCGCCAGTGGGGCGGGCATCATCTTCTCCTGTGCCATGCCGTAGAGTAGGCGGCTGGCCATGATGATCTGCACGATCACACCGTTGATGACGGCAATCAGCGCCACTGTTGCCAGCCAAGTGCTGGACTGGCCGGTGAGCTGGGTCCAGAGCGTTGCAAGCGGCGCCGCGCTTTGCGCGACGGCGTCCGGGTCCGGGGCTCCCACCGCGACCAGGGTTAGAAGTAGGTATAGAACCGAGGTGATCGCTAACGTGCCGAAGATTGCCGGGCCGATTATGCGCGTGGGATCGACCGTCTCTTCGGTCATGTTCACGATGTCCTCGAACCCTATGAAGGCGAAGAAGGCGAGGACGGCGGCGGTGACAATCCCTTCGACCGGAATGGCGCCGCCCAAGCCGAAGGCCGATGTCCACACATCAACCTCGGTCAGGGTCGGAACCCCGGCAATGATGAGAACCAGCAGGATCCCGATCTCCACGACAGTGATGAGGGCAGCCGTGCCGACGCTTTCCCTGACACCGCGCTGGACGAGCCATCCGATGAAGGCGAGCGTGACAAGAACCGCCAACGGCCGTGGGATCGCGATCAGCTCGGCCAGGTAGCCGGCGAAGCCAAGCATAATGGTCGCGCTCGAGACGGTGCCGGTGAGGGCCACGCCGAGTCCGACGGGAAGTCCATGGACACACCGGATCGGATACCAAATCGATCGGCGTCGGCGAAGAACTGGTTGACGTTGCGCCGCCCGAGCCGCTTCGCCTTCTCGGCTGACCAGTAAAATACCGGAGGACCGTGCTTGGCATTGGTTACGACCGGGTCAGCGCGCAGATATCCTTTTTGCACATATATATCCTGCCATTCCTGGGGGTAATTGGAGACTGCGAAAGTTTCTGGGCCACGCAGATAGAGATATGCGAAATAGTCCGACCCGGTATCCTCGGTAAAATCGCGCAAGGCCCGGCGCGCGGCCTTTTCATCGAGCGGAAGGGACAGCGTATCAATCAGATTTAACAATAACTCATTCAAATCAAATAGCGTCCGGCAATATAAGGGGCGATATGTATGCCTGCCCAAATTGGGAGGGGTCAGAGAGACAAAGTTCATCGATATGCCTTGGGGAAGACGATGTCCTGATCGACCAGGACGTTGAATTGGTAGCCGGGCCTGATCTCAAGGGTGGGTTGCACATCGAGGTTTTTGGAAACTGTCTGTTCGGATATCTGCCCGAAACTCTCTGCAAAAGATCGCCGCGCTGCATCTTCGGCACTATTGCTGCCACTGGCGCTGTTGCGATCTTGCGGAAGCATCATTTCTGTTCCGGCACCGATCAGGGCCACAAGGATGGCCGAACCGAAGGTCTCAAAATAATGATTGTCGACCTTGTCGGTAAACCCGCCATATCCGGCGACATCGGTTCCGGCCATGCCGCCGATCTGCAACGTCGCGCCATCGGGAAAGATGATGTCGGTCCAGATGACAAGGACCCGGTCCTGTCCGAACGAAATACTGGCATCATAGCGTCCGAACAGTTTGGAGCCTTGCGGGATGAGCAAGTTGCGGCCGGTGGCGCTGTTATAGACGTTCTGCGAGACCTGTGCCGTGATGCGGCCGGGAAGATCAGAATTGATGCCGGTGACCAGCGTTGCCGGAATGACCGAGCCGCGTTTCAGCTCGAAGGGCGATAATGGAGCGACGACGGGATTTGGCAAATAGCCGAGGTCCCTGATGTCCTGATTGAAGAATTGTTGTTTTGCTGCCTGACCGTTCTGATCGGTGCTTTGACCCCCTGCCCCCGATTGCAGCGCCTCTGCATAAAGGTCGATGGCGCTCTGAGGTCTGTTGCTTGACGCCAAATTACTGTCTGGCGGATTTACGGTGCTTGTCGAAGCACTGTCCTGAAGGGATTTCAGATTAACAGCGATCGGCGAATTATTGGCAGCATCATCGGCTTGCAGACTGGCCATGCGCTGGCGATGCAGTTCACGCAAGAGCTGTTCCTGCTGTTCACGTTCCAGCCGGGCGCGCCACACCGCTTCGGGTTCGAGTTGTGGGCCACTCGCTGGTTCAGTGGTTGTGGCCTGACCGGGGTGCGGCGCAAAAGGATTGCGCGCGGGTTCTGGGGTTTGCGCAGGTGTGGGCTGGAATGGGGTGGTTTCGGGTTCCCCGATGATGCCGTCAGGCACGCCCTGTTTGAGACGATCCGCATCGTTGGACGCCGGTCGACCTGCAGCGCCGCCGTTATTGTCATCGCCGAACCGCAAGCCGCGTGAGGACAAGCCATAAAAGATCACCGCCAGAAAAACCACCACAAGGCCGATGGCGACAATGATCGGCAGGCGATTGAGCCGCCGTATTTTCGGACTGTCTTTGGGGTCCGCACCGCCGAGCTTGAGGGATTCGATCATGATGCGGGCACCGGTTCGCGGCTCATGGCGGAGAGCGGGCTGGCCGGTGTCGCGCCCTCCGCACTTAACGCATACACGCGGGTCAGTTCGACCTTTGGTGTGGCGATGCGCACCAGAACATTGCCGTCGAGCGTATCGATGACATAGGCCAAGGGTTCCTGACTTGGGTCGGCCGTCTTCCCACCGATGACCACACCATAACCCCAATTCCTGAGCGTGGTTTCCAGGGCCCCGGCAAAGACCGCGTCCTTGGCGGTAAATGCAATCGTGGTGCTGCCTGGCGCAAGGACTTCTGCCAGTCGACCGACCATGTCCTCGGCAATTGTCGTCGCGGCTTGTGGTGTCAGCTCCGTGGTGATGGCGCTTTCAACCAATCCCCGCGTGCCCAATGTCTGGCAGCCGGCTAAAGCTGCGAAGCACAAGCCGATCAAGGCAAGCCGAACGGGAAAGAAAAACTTGCCCATGGCTACCCTCCCCGCCTTATGGTGATCTTTTGTTGATCCCGCCCCACGCCGGACACTAATATGGCTCGGTCGATATAATAGTCGACCACCATCATGGTGCCGTTCATCCGGTAGTTGACGATGCGGTTTTCCTTGCCGGACACCACAAACAGAACCGGTGCATCCTGGCCGGACATGGTCGAGGGGAACTGGATATAGGTCTTTGATCCATCGCTATAGATCCGGGTCGGCCGCCAGCGGGCAGCGCCCTCCATATGATAAGCGAAGTTGAGCTGGTCAGCCGTCACCCCGGCCCCGGGCATTGTATTGGCCTCGATCCGCGCGCTGATCTCGGCAAAGCGGGCACTAACGTCCTCGGGATAGTCAAAACCGACCCGGGCCATATACTGGCTGTGATGGGATTTGAGCTCGATATGATAGGTGCGTCGCGACGTGGTCACGACCATGGAGGTGACGAGGCTTGGTTCGGCGGGTTTGACGATCAGATGCACCGCCTGGCCATTGGGGGCGCCAGAGGTCGCCGGTTCCACCTTCCAGCGCACAGAATCGCCCAGAAGCACGTCACGAACAATCTCGCCGGGTTCAAGCTCGATATCGCAGACCTGCAAGGGCGAGCAGACCACTGTGGGTTGTACTTCACCGAACAGGAAGATGATCTTGCCATCGGGTCCGCGGGTCACCAGACCCTGATCGTGCTGCCACTCGCCTGACAGATTGGTGCCCTTCAACTCATTTCTATCAAGGGATTGCGCAGTTGCCGGGAGCGATGGCGCCGCTGACATCAATCCGATGCACAAGGCGGTTTGAATAGCTTTTCTTTTGGTCACAAAAGTATCCTCCAGGCGCTCAAAGCTGCGCCGTCCAGTCCAAATCTTTCAAGTAAAGCCCGATGGGATTGAGGCGGATCACCGCCTCGTCCTGGGGCGGTGTCAGGGTCACTGTGGCGACGCCCCGGAATCTTCTAACAGCGCGTTCCTTGCCCTGGCGGTCACGCTCATATTCGGTCCAGTCGATCTGATAACTCTGATTGGAGAGTGGCACGATATTGGTCACCTCGATGGCCACGGTCATGCTGCGGGCGCGATCGAAGGGCGAATTGCTGCGGAACCAGGCATTGATCTTTTCGGTGGCGGGGTCTGCCGAGCGCAAGAGAGCATAGGTCTTGTCGATATATTGCTTTTGCACCACGGCGTCGGGGGTGACGGAGCGAAAGTTCGCGATAAAACTCCCCAGCGTCGCCCGCACCACGCGTGGATCGGCATATTCGATCTGTTGCGGGAACCCGGCGCTCGCGGCAGTGCCGAGACGGTCGACCTCGACGATATAGGGGACCAGTTTGACCTGGGTGCTCTGATAGAGCGCATAGGAAAAGCCGATCACCGCCATCATCAGGCTGGTGATCCCCACCATGCGCCACGCGGATGCGGATTTGACATAAGAGCCATAGCGCTCATTCCATTCCTGGCGGGCGGCGAGATAAGGATTTTCAGGCGGGTTGGCTTTGCTCATGGTCAATCTCACGCCTTATCGTCGCTGGAGGGTTTGGTGGTCGGGCGGCCCTGCCCCTGATCGAGCTTGGCATTGGCCAACCCAAGGGTTGACGCGCCCCAGGTGCCGGGTACGCCGATGGCCTTGTCACGGGCAGCGGAAGCAACAGCGCCACCCGCAGCACTTGCCCCGCCCGCCATGCCTTTAAGCGCCGCCGCACCGAATGAACTGCCCCCGGCCCGTGCATTGGAATAGGCCGAGGCCCCTGCCCGCGCGCCACCCCATGCCAAAGCCGCGCCGCCGGCGGCAAAGCTTGCCGCCTGTCCGCCATGGCGGATCGATTCCATGCCGCCGGTGACGGAAACACCCTGCACCACGCCTTGGATGATATTGGGCACGTAAACGGCGATGACGAAGACGACGACGGAGATGCCGCCAATTGCAAGGGTCGAGAGGAACTCGTCGGAACCCGAGGGCGCATTAGCGAGATTGACCAGGATTTCCGAACTGATCCGCGCGATCATCACCAGGGCCATCAGTTTCATGCCAACGGAAAAGGCATAAACAAGATAGCGGACCGCGAAATCCTTGGTGAAGCTGGAGCCACCCAATCCAAGCATGATCATGCCCGCGAGGAGCCCCACATACATTTCAACCATAACGGAGACGAAGATGGCGGCGACGAGACTGAAGGCGATGACGACGATGACCATGGCAAAGACCGCCGCGATCGCCAGGGCATTGTCCTCGAACAGGCCGAATTGTGCCTTGCCCGAAAGCGCGCTTGCCACCTGAAGTCCGGCATTAAAGACATTGGCGGGGGAGGCCGAACCGCCACCGGCCCCAATTTGAAACAGGCTATCGACCATGGCCTTGGCAAAGTCCGGGCCATTCTCGAGGATGAAGACGAACAGGCCAATAAACATGATGCGGCGGACCAGTTCGGCGAACCAGGTGTCGAGAGAGGCGGCCCCGAGGGCCAACCAGACCGCGGCGATCCCGATTTCGATGCCGGCAAGGATCCAGAACAGGGACCGCGCCGCCTGCATGATCGTGACCTCCCAACCCTGGGCGGCATTGGCGATCTCGTTTTCGAGGTTGGTCAGCAGACTTCCGTCTTGCGCAAGGGCCGGATGCGCAAAGAGTAGAAACGCGGTTCCGATCAGTAGTGTCGATCTAATTGTAGCCGGCATCATAACCTGCCCCCTCCCCTTGGCTCCAACGCGGGCGCATGTGTTGCCCACTGGTCGTGTCGAACTGTTTTGGGGCTTCTGAGGCCGCTTTGTCAGATAAGGGCGGCATTGGGGAGCCCATCCGAACCCAGATCATCGCACCGGTGCCAATGGTGACGATGATCACCAAGATGATCATGATGATGAACCTGCTCACCAGCGCGGCTCCATGGTCTGGCCGCCAGTGGTTGCGGGAGCGCTCGCGTTGAAGAATTCTTCGCGCCGGGTTAGTGCCAGATCCTTTTCTGCCTGCTCGGACTGATACCAGGTCGCCATCATCGTCACCTGCTGGGACACGAGACCGCGCAGCTTTTGCGATTGCGCGACCTGTTGGGCGGCGATCTGATGTCCGACCTGCAAAGCCTGCATCTGACCGACGGCCGTTTGCGACATGGACCGTAACTGGCTCATGCTCGCTTCCTCTGAGCCAAATTGATCCGCCGTCAGTCCGGCAGCGCGCAAAGTTGCCGCAATTGTGTCGCGATTGGTGTCGGACCAATCCTGATAGGTCGATGAAAACGTCTCGCCGTTTTCAAGACCGGTTTTGAATTCGGCAAAGCTTTGGAAGCGTTGCTTGAGCACATCATCGATACTGCCCATGGAGAAGGCGATCCCCTGTCCCTGATTGACGACGCTCTGCAATTGGTTCAAATCGCTTTCGACCTGTCCCCAGATGTGATCGGGCAGCTGCAGCGTATTTTGCAGCATGTTCTGATAAATCATCAGCTGGTTCTGTATCTGTTCGGCCTGCTGCGTGATCTGGGTGATCTGATTTTGGATTTGTTCAGCCGATTGTCCGGTCAGGCCCACAAGCTCGAGATTGTTGAGCACTTGCGTCCATTCGGTCGCGTCGCCAAAGAAAAAAGCAGCGCGTGTGACGTCGACGGGCGTGATGGAAATAGCCAATGCTGAAGCCAGCAAAAGCTTAGTCGGTTTTAAGAATGGATTGCGCATCAGGCACCCCTCTTTCGGTCAACCATTCGGCTTGCCAGTTTTGGCCGAATTGTTCGTTAAGCTGTTGAATGCGTTTGAGATTGTCTTTTCCGGACGCCCCTGCAAAGGCCAGGGCCACCGGTCCCAATGCCATGTCGAACAGCCGTCGTCCTTCGGGTGAAGCGACGTAATATTCGCGCTTCGGGATTGCCGTTGAGACAATCTCGATCTGGCGTTCGTTGAACCCGAGATGCTCATAGAATTCGCGTGTGCCCGGTTCGCGGGCCGCGCCATTGGGCAGACAGATCTTGGTCGGGCAACTCTCCTTGAGCACATCGATAATGCCCGAGCGTTCCGCGTCGGAGATCGACTGGGTGGCCAGAATGACCGCGCAATTGGCCTTGCGCAAAACCTTGAGCCATTCCCTGATCTTGTCCCGAAACGTTTTGTGCCCGAGCATCAGCCAGGCCTCGTCCAGAATGATCAGGCTCGGCGCGCCGGTGAGACGCTTTTCGATGCGGCGGAACAAATACAGCAGCACCGGCACGAGATTGCGCTCGCCCATATTCATCAGCTCTTCGATCTCAAAAGTCTGGAAGGCGCCAAGCGTTAGTCCATCCTCTTCGGCATCGAGCAATTGCCCCATGGGACCGTCGACGGTGTAGTGCAGCAACGCGTTCTTGATCTCCCGCATTTGCACCCCGCTGACAAAGTCCGACAGCGATCGGCCTTTGGCGGAGGCCAGAAGCCCGATCTGGCGCGCGATGGCATTGCGATGATCTGGGGTCACGGTGACGCCTTGCGTGGCGACGAGGGTTTCGACCCATTCGCTGGCCCAGGCGCGATCTCCACCGCTTGAGAGCTCTGCCAGAGGGCAGAAGGCTAAGGCCCCCTCCCCTGCCCCGATCTCGTAATGATCGCCGCCGGCTGCCTTTGTCAGGGGATAGAGTGACTTGCCCTTGTCAAAGGCAAAGATCTGCGCACCCTGATAGCGGCGGAACTGCGCGGCGATCAGCGCCAGCAGGGTTGATTTGCCCGATCCGGTCGGGCCGAAGATCAGCGTATGGCCGACATCGTCCACATGCAGGTTCAATCGGAAGGGGCTGGAGCCGCTGGCGACCTGCATCAGCGGCGGAGAATGGGGCGGATAGAATGGGCATGGCGCGGTAGCGCTGCCAGACCAAACGGAATTGACCGGGATCAGGTCCGCGAGATTGCGCGTATTGATCAGGGGTTCGCGGATATTGGAATAGCTATTGCCCGGCAGGCTGCCGAGATAGGCCTCAGTGGCATTGAGGCTCTCGATGCGGGCGCCAAACCCTTCGGCCTGGATCAACCTTCGGACGGCCTCCGCCTGGTCGCGCAAGCGCGCCTCATCATCATCCATCATCACGATGACCGGCGTATAATAGCCATAAGCGACGAGCTGGGATGAGGCCTCAGCGATCGCGTCTTCGGTTTCCGCGACCATGACCATGGCGTCCTGATCCATGGCCCCGCTTTGGGTCTGGAACAATTGATCAAAAAACGGCCTGATTTTTTGCTGCCATTTCTTGCGGGTCCGCTCGAGCTTTTGCCGCGCCTCCTGATCATCGAGAAAGACGAACCGGCTCGACCAGCGATAGGTCAAAGGCATCAGGTCCAGCGCATTGAGAATGCCCGGCCAGCTCTCGGCCGGGAACCCGTCAATCCCCACAATGCTGAGATAACGTCCATCCACCATGGGCCACAGCCCATGATGAAACTCGGCGGTTGCCAGCCAGTCGAGATACATCGGGATATCTGGCAGTTTGACCGGATGGTTCTCGCCAACAATACAAAAGCGGATGAACTGGAACAATTCGTCATAGCGCGCTTCACGGCCAGTGGCGGGATCAGCGACCGAACGTGTCACCATGCGGCGGATGGAGAGCACATTGCCGAGATATTGGTCCACTTCGCGGATCGATGTCTGAAACTGCGTGAGAACCCCGTCCGCGTAGGTCTCGGACCGACTGGCAGTATCTGCATAGACATAGCGGGTCATGGCCGACTGGCGTCGCTCTGGTGGCTTATAGGTCAATATCAGCGCGTGCTGACTCTCATAATGGCCACGTTCGGCCATAAAGTGGGCCCGTCGCTCCTCGTCGATGGCCTTGGTGACAGCATCGGGGAAATGGCAATCCTCCGGATTTGGATAGGCCATGGTTGGAACTCGCACGGCTTCTACCTGGATCATCCAGCCGGAGCCAAGCCGCGACAGGATGGTATTGATCTGGCGCGACACTTCATTGCGCTCCAGATTGGTTGAACTTTCTGAATCCGGCCCCGCAAAATACCAACCCGCCATCAGGCTCCCGTCCTTCAAAAGGATGATGCCATCGGCAATCAAGCCGGCATAGGGCACCAGATCGGAGAAGCTGGGGCGCGTGTTGCGGAACTGTCGTAGGGCGACCATGATCTAATATCTCCGCCAGGGAGAAGACGTCGGTCGATAGGTCTGGCGATATCCGATGTGCCGCAAATAGACCTGCCGCATCATCGGGTCGGATTTGGCCATCAGCCGCAAAGCACCGAGCACAAAAATCCACATCACGATCCCGAGCAATGCCGAGAACCAAGTCAAGACCACAAAGATCAGGATGACGGTTGCAAGCCCGGTCAACAGCACCAGTTCACGGTCGGCGCCCATCAAATGGTTGGGTCGCGACAGGGCCCGATGGATGCGCGAGTATTGGAGGGGAACGCCGGCCTCAGCCATCGTTCCCCTCCCCTGCCAGGTCCGCGCCGTTAAAACTGCCAATCGATGCGCCGGATGCCCCAAACAATCCAACGATTTGCGTCGCGCCCAGCAGAATACCCGCAACAAGGACAACATACATCAGTCGCCGTGCGAAGTCATTGAGTTCGCCTCCAAAAATGAGCATGCCGCCAGCCACCGCGACCGCGGCAAGAGCGATAAACCCCGCGACGGGCCCGGTAATCGATTCCTGGATTTGCTGCAGCGGCCCTTCCCAGGGCAATCCGCCCCCGCTTGAGGCAAATGCCGGGCTTGCCGCCATTAGCGCTGCCAGCACCAGTCCGGCGCCAATCACGATTATCCTATTATGCGGCATGAGCCCGCCCCTCTTCTGCAAAAGTCTCGATTTGGCATTTGCCGCACCCATAGCCATTGACCCGCATCACGTCTTGCACCTGCCGGCCTTTGGGCGTGCGCGCGATCGAAATCACCAGATCAACCGCCTCCCCGATCACTTCATGCATGGGCTGCTGGCTGACTTCGGCCGTGAGCTGTTCAAGACGTCGCAATGCCGATTGGGCAGAATTGGCGTGGATGGTGGTGATGCCGCCTGGATGGCCGGTGTTCCATGCTTTCAACAGCGTCAGGGCCGCCCCATCGCGCACCTCCCCGACGATGATCCGGTCAGGGCGCAAGCGCATGGTGCTCTTTAAAAGCTTAGCCATGTCGATGCTGTCCGTTGTGTGCAGGGACACGCTGTTCTCCGCTGCGCATTGGATTTCTGCGGTGTCCTCGAGAATGAGCAGCCGATGCTCAGGTGACGCCGCAACGATCTCGGCGATCACCGCATTGGCCAAAGTGGTCTTGCCCGAGCCCGTGCCCCCGGACACAACGATATTGAGCCGCTCTGCCACAGCGTGTTGGATGAGTGCGGACTGATCGGCACGCATCACGCCGGAGCGCACATAATCATCAAGTGGAATGAGGCGCGATGCGCGCCGCCGGATGGTAAAGCTTGGCGCGCTGACGACGGGCGGCAGCAACCCCTCGAACCTGTGCCCGCCGATGGGAAGTTCACCAGAAATAATCGGCCTGTCCTGATCCGCTTCTGTTTGCAGCGCATGGGCGACGCTGCCGATGATGATCTCGGCTGCGCCGGGCAACAGCGCGCCCAGAGGCGTAATCCCCTGCCCCAACCGCTCGACGAATAGCTGTCCGTCCGGATTGAGCATCACTTCGACAACCTTAGGGTCATTCAGCGCAGAGCAGATATCTGCGCCGAGCGCGTCTTGGAGTTTTCGGATCAGGCGCGGATGCGATGGCGCAGCGCTCATGATGCCACCCCGGTCCGACATTCCGGCACGCCGTTCGGTATCTCAAATTTGGAAAGCCTGTCGTTCACATCACCTACTCCTGTGTGCGGAGAAGGTTTGCCCGAACGCGCAAACATGGTCACCCCGGCAGAAATGCCGGGATGACGGCAACAGGTGAGTCGGGTGTTCTAACGAAGGATTCGGTTACGGTTTGTCGTAATGATTCCGCAAGGACGGCGCTGCGTGCAATCCGCTTGCTCATGAGAGGTCAAAAACCACGGCAAATCTGCCGGGATATTATTTGGCAGTTGTTGAGGAGGCAGTATTGTTAAATCACGGAAAACACTCATTAAAAGGTGGAAGGCCCACATAAACGCAGTTTTGGATAGGGCCGCTATTAGGAGTTAGTTAACCAAAATGTCCTTGATGCGCGACGGTTCCTGCGTATCATCACGGAAATTGCGCCGCTCGGCGTAAAAACCGTGATAAGAGAGATTAGCGTGAACGCAACTCAGCAATTAAACAGAAGCGAACTTCCGAGTGTCGACGATGTGATCGGTGCGCATGCGGAGTTGCTAGGATCGCAGCTCCAATCAATTAGTGAAACACTCTTCCCGCCTACGGCACAAAAAATGCTGAGGAAGTTCACTTCCGGGGAAGTCGCTCGGTTGATTGGCGTCTCAGATTCTACATTGCGCAAAATGACACTCGCAGGAGATGGACCTCAGCCAGAGCTTACATCTAATGGTCGTCGCTTGTATTCTTTGGAAGACATTAATCAGATTCGTGAATTTTTCGCTAAAAATGCGCGTGGACGAGAAGCAATCGAGTTTGTTCCACACCGGCGTCCTGATGAGCACTTGCAAGTTTTGGCCGTTACTAATTTCAAAGGGGGGTCCGGAAAGACAACCACATCTGCCCACCTTGCCCAATATTTGGCTCTTCAAGGTTATCGTGTTCTGGCGGTCGACCTCGATCCGCAAGCCAGTCTTTCGGCTTTGCTCGGAATTTTGCCTGAGGTGCACGTCGGCCCCAACCAGACTTTGTATGCGGCGATCCGGTACGATGAGGAACGCCGTCCTTTGCGGGATGTCATATGCAAAACCTATTTTGATGGCCTCGATTTGGTTCCTGGAAATCTCGAGTTAATGGAATTCGAACACGCCACTCCCAAGGCACTTTCTGCTCGAGATGCATCCGATACATTATTTTTCGCGCGCATCGCGGGTGCGTTGGATGACGTCGCGGATGAATATGATGTTGTTGTAATAGACTGCCCTCCCCAATTGGGTTTTTTAACTTTAAGTGGATTGTGTGCGGCGACTTCGATGATCGTGACAGTGCATCCACAGATGCTTGATGTGTCCTCCATGAGTCAATTTCTTCTGATGACCCGAGATTTGTTGGCTGTCGTTAAAGAGGCAGGCGGAAATCTGAAGTTTGATTTCCTGCGCTATTTGCTGACTCGCTATGAACCTCAAGATGCACCGCAAACTAAGGTGGTCGCCCTGCTCCGAAATTTATTCGATGACCATGTTCTTACAAGTCCGATGGTAAAGTCGGCGGCTGTTTCCGACGCTGGGCTCACAAAGCAAACCCTCTATGAAATTGGACGGGAAAATCTGACTCGCGCGACATATGATCGGGCTATGGAGTCGCTTACTGCGGTGAACGGAGAAATTGAAGGGCTCATGAAAAAGGCTTGGGGGCGCGTGTGATGGCTATGCTGAAAACAAGTCCGGTTCGCCTTTGTTGGGAGCTACCAACGAAATGGAAACGAAGCTCAGTTCTTCCTTCGCACAAGTTGTTGGGAGCTCCCAACGGAAGTTTGCGGAGGGCAGTATTTGAGGTCGGAGGGAGTACATTTAGATGAGCAGAAAGGATGCAATCAATTCGCTCTTTCTAACGAAGAAAGACACTCCGACGACGGCAAACCAAAAGCCAGCAGAGCGCGTCCGCACTGGTGCCGTCTCGGCTATGAGCACGTCGCTTCGTCAGATGGCCGACGGAGCAAAACTAGCTACGCAGCTCCAGGATCAGCTTGCCAAGGGTGACGTCGTAATTGAAATCGACCCCGAGTTGATCGACCACTCAACCGTTGCGGACCGCATTCCGACGGACGTCGATCCTGCATTTGACCAACTTGTTTCTTCGATCTCAGAGAATGGTCAGCAGGTGCCGATTTTAGTGCGGCCAAGCCCTGCCAGTCCAGAACGGTTTCAGATTGCGTATGGTCGACGAAGGCTCCGCGCGGCTCAAATTCTCAAACGTCCGGTGCGAGCAATCGTAAGAAGGCTTGAAGATCAGGAGCTGATAATTGCTCAAGGCCGCGAGAATCTGGATCGAGAAGACCTTTCATTCATCGAGAAAGCTTTTTTTGCGAAGAACCTTGAGGATGCAGGCTGTGATCGGGCGACAATTGTTGCCGCTCTATCATCCGACAAAGCTGATGTGAGCCGTTACGTCGCAGTTGCTCGGCGTGTCTCAGAGCGAATTGTGAAGCGTATTGGCCCGGCGCCAAAGGCGGGCCGGGCGCGTTGGCTTGCGCTAGCTGAAGGGCTTGAGATGCTCTCGGATAGTTCAGAGATTGATAAGTTGCTTGATAGTCAGGCAATGCAGAACGTCACTAGCGATACCAGATTTCAAGCCGTTCTCAGTTCCTTGAAGCCCGAAAACGCCAAACGCAAGCACGCTCGCACCAGTGTGTGGAAAGCGCCGTCGGGAAAGCGCGCGGCAAATATCGAGGCGAAGAACGGCAAAACGTCACTAATTTTCGAAGACAAGATCGTGCCTGAGTTCGCGCAGTTCGTGACTGAGAGACTCGACGACTTGTTTCAAGAGTTTCAAACAACAAAAGGGAGGAGCGACAGATAGAGCAAAGGCCGTCTGAGCACGGTATTGAAAAACAATTTGGCAAAAGAAAAAGGCCCCCAAACGCATCGTTAGGAAGCCCTTCTCATAAAGTTTCGCAACTAGAGAATCGCACTTCCACGAATCACAGTCAAGGTCCTTGTGGGCTGTGAGCGCCATTTTGGCGAGCTGATTTCTATTGCCTAGCGATAGGTGAAACAAAATGCAGACGCATATTACAACGACGCCCTTTGGGCGGCGACCGATGACGCTTGACCAAATGGCAAGTCAAGCGGTTGCAAAGACAATCCCTGAAGGCGCAAGTGTTCAGAAATGGAAGATCTTCTACTCTATCCGTGAAGTGCGGGATTTGCTGGGGGCGAGCGATCGTTCGCTGGCCATTCTCAACGCGCTTTTGTCATTTCATCCGGATTCGGAATTGTCTGAAGAGGGTGGGTTGATTGTATGGCCATCCAACGAACAGCTTATAGCACGGGCAAACGGCATGTCACCGGCGACTTTGCGCCGGCACCTGGCAGTGCTGGTCGACTGTGGCCTGATCATTCGTCGAGACAGCCCTAACGGCAAACGTTTTGCACGCAAGGGCAGGGGAGGGCAGGTTGAGCAAGCCTATGGCTTCGATCTCTCGCCGATCGTTGCGCGAGCTGAAGAGTTTGAACAGCTCGCTGAGGCTGTCCAGGCCGAGAAGAAAGCCTTGAAGCTTGCCAAGGAGCGCCTGACACTCCTGCGCCGCGATATCGTCAAGATGATTGATGCAGGCATTGAGGAGGGCGTCCCGGGTAATTGGGGCCAAGTCAGCCAAATATACCAAGAGATCATGTCCCGGTTGCCACGCACGGCTCCCAGACAGCTTCTCGATGATATCTGCGCAGACCTTCATGATCTTTGGGAAGAGGTGCGTGAGATATTGGAAATATTCACAAAAACAAAGAATCCGAGCGCCAATGAGTCTCATTCTGAGCGCCACATACAGAATTCAAAACCAGAACCTAAATCTGAATCTGAAGATGGCTCTCGAATAAAAGAAGAAGCGAGCGGCACGGCCACCGAAAACGACAACCTGCGGAGCCTGCCGAAGCGGGAATTGCCTTTGGGGATTGTGTTAGATGCCTGCCCGGACATGAGAGATTTGGCGCAAGGCGGCGGTATTCGCCACTGGCGCGACTTTTTGGCGGCGGCTGAGGTCGCCCGGCATATGCTGGGGGTCAGTCTGAGTGCGTGGCAGGAAGCCTGCGAGGCCTTGGGTGAGCAACAAGCGGCAATTACGCTGGCGGCCATCCTGCAACGGGCCGACCAGATCAATAGTCCGGGCGGATATCTGCGGAACCTGACTGAAAGAGCACGGGATGGTCAGTTTTCTACCTGGCCGATGATCATGGCGCTGCTGCGGGCTAAGCTCGATGCTGAAAAATCAGCTGTGGCAGACCGTCAGACCCCGCCAGACGACGAAAAATCGGGCGAGGGGCGCTATCAGGTCTCCGATGCCCTGCTGAATAGCCTGAAGAAGCCGAGAGAGTGATGGCTGCGGAGATGAATGGTGGCCATATTCAGTTAGACGGGGAGGTTCGCGCAGAGACCCGTCGCCAATGAATTGGAGGTTCAGGAAGCGATATGCGGTTTTGCAGTCATATCCACGCCAAGGGCCCGCATGACGGCCAGTGTTGTCCTGAGCGTTGGATTCCCACTTTCACTGAAGGAGCGATAAAGCTGTTCACGCGACAAGCCGGTTTCCCGGGCAATTTCGCTCATACCTCTGGCACGTGCGACAACGCCGAGCGCGTGTGCGACGTAGCCAGCATCACCTGTCTCGAAGGCCTGGGCCATAAAGACAGCGATGGCGTCATCATCGGTCAAATCTTCCGCTGGATCGTATGTTGTCAGTTTCTCGGCCATTTCAGTCGCTCCATTCTGCAGAAAGATGCTTTGCTGTCTTGATGTCCTTTGCCTGGCTACTTTTGTTTCCACCGCACAAAAGGATAATGATTGTATCTTTGTGTCGTCGGAAATAGATCCGGTAGCCGGGACCGTAGTGAATTCGAAGCTCACTGATCCCTTGTCCGACCGGCTCGGCATCTCCGGCGTGACCAAATGCCAGTCGATCAAGACGAGAAGCGAGCAGCGCTTTTACCCGCTGGTCCTTGAGCCGCGCACGCCATTTTCTAAACGTCTCGGTCTGCTTAAGCTCGATCATTCAGGATATGTAGTTTAAAAACGACAATTAAGCAACATAATCCTGTGCGATTCAATGGGTATCTATCCCTGCCTTGCGTCGAGCAAACCAATCCGCTTGGCCCGATCCAAGAGGTTCTTGACCGATGAGGGCGACCATTTGGCGCCACCACGCGGAGTGCGCTCGTGCAATTGTTCGAGCTGGTTGCCGATGTCGCGCAGGGTGAGTTCTGGATTGGATTGATGGATCCCGGCGACCAGCGTCATCAAGCGGTCCTCCGGCGGACGGGGGGGTGACTTTTTCAAGAGCGCCTTGTCAGCCATGCCCTCAGCGACCAGATATTTGACAGCCCTGCGGAGGCGTTCCGGGCTCCAGTTCATGCCGCGTTGTTTGAGGACTCGCGCGATATCGTCCCAGGCGTGATCCGGGCGCATACGCCGGACAATTGGAAGCCATTGCTGCACATTTGATTGGATGCGAGCGCCGTAGGCTGCCTTCTGAGCGGCTCTCATCTTGGCCAGCATCTCAGGCCGCCGCTCGCGAATGCCGGGATTGCCAGAAAGCCGACCTTTGGCCTTGGCCGCCATGATGCCAGCTTTGGTGCGTTCTGAAATTAAGGCCCGTTCGAGCTGGGCTACCGCACCGAGCACTTGCAGAGAAAACATGCCCTGTGGCGTCGATGTGTCGATGGGATCACGCAGGGAGCGAAAATGTGCGCCTTTTAGTGTCAGATCCTCGATGACATCAAGCAGATGGCTGACTGAGCGCGCCAGGCGGTCCAGACGCACCACAACCAGTGTATCCCCTGCACCGAGGTCATGAATAAGCTTTGCCAGCGCTGGGCGGGCCCGTGAGGCGCCAGAACCATGTTCCTCGACGATAAGCTCACATCCGGCCGCGCCAAGTTCCATTTGCTGGGCTTCAGTGGCCTGTTCGTCTGTAGAGACGCGCGCATAGCCGATAAGCCGTCCCTGTGGTCGACGGGAGAGAGGATTGTGCGGGTTGCGGGCCATTTGGAGCGCCTTGTCAGTTGTCAAAGTTAGCTTCAATGCGGAACGCAGAAAATCAATACCTTAGCGATAGTCGTGGTCACACCCGTTGGCTCCTGATTCCCCATAGTTGTCTTCACTATGTAGCATAAATTGCCCATACTGCCGTTCAATGTCTGCGATTCGACGTACGGCTGAGAAGGGCCTTAGGACAGATGGAGGAAGATCCTGATCGGATTGCCGAACGCGGTACGCTTGGGCTGTCCGAACAGGCGCGGCAGGAGGCGCAGCGCCGCTATCCGGT